>JAKBGV010000046.1 GCA_021837305.1 Actinomycetes bacterium | reverse complement strand
TCGATCCCCTGGGAGCGAATCGACGACGCCAGGCTGTAGAGGGAGTGGAGCGGCTGTTCGAGTATGGGTTGGGTGAGCGACGTGCCCCGGCCGCGCTGTCGTACGAGTAGTCCATCACTCGCCAGACGCCGTACGGCCTCGCGCACGGTGTGACGACTGACGTCGTAGTCGCGGGTGAGCTCCTCGTCGGTCGGGAAGTGCTCCTCGAACTCACCGCCCACGAGCCGTCGCCGCAGGTCGTCGGCGATCTGGGCCCACAGCGGTAGCGGACTCGTCCGATCGGGTACCACGACCACGTCAGAGCCCCGCGAGGAAGAACGACGCGATCAGCACGACAAGGACGAAGAGCGTGACGAGGGCCATGGGGACGTCCT
This sequence comes from Actinomycetes bacterium, assembly GCA_021837305.1. Taxonomy (GTDB): domain Bacteria; phylum Actinomycetota; class Acidimicrobiia; order Acidimicrobiales; family RAAP-2; genus RAAP-2. Next base: position 11,253 of record JAKBGV010000046.1, on the reverse strand, counting down.
TCTCGTAGAAGAAGGAGACGACACCCACCGCGACGCGCAAGATGGGCGTCAAGATGAGCAGGAACACGCCGAGCACGACGATCCCCCGCCCGTCCCCGTGGACCAGCGATCGACGCAGCTGACCCAACGAGTGGGGGAACGGCGTGGAGCGCGAGGTGAGCGTCTTGTAGGACGCGTGCCCGGTGATCGAGGTGTAGTCACCGTGGTGGTAGAACATCACGCCCAGTCCGATGGCGATCACGCTGACGCTCAGGATCACGCCGACGCGCAGCACGAGGCTGATCGCGAACTCGATCTTGCGGATCTTCTCCTCCATGGCGGCGACCTGCGCCGGACTCAAGTTGCGGTGGCGACCCGACACCTGCAGGTCGCCTTCGGGGGTCACGTTCTTCTGGGGGTCCGGGCCGGGACTCTGTCGCGTCATCACGGGAACAGTCCCTTCTGCAACATTTCGAGCGAGATCACCACGAGCACGCCGACGAAGAGCAGCCGGATCGTGCGACTCGTGATCCGCCCGAGGACCCGGGCGCCGAACGTGGCGCCGAGCAGCACCCCCGCGGCGACCGGGGCCGCGATGATCGGGTCGATCTGACCGCGGATGAAGTAGACGCCGGCGCTCGCGGCCGCGGTGACGCCGATCATGAAGTTACTGGTGGCGGTGGAGACCTTCATGGGCAGGTGCATGGCGCCGTCCATCGCCGGAACCTTGAGGGCGCCCGAACCGATCCCGAGCAGTGCGCTTACGAGTCCGGCGATGTACATGAGGACCAGCCCCAACTTCGTCCCCGAGACCTTGTAGGTGATCTCGCGGCCCTCGGCCTCGTCGTAGTACGAACCGTGGAGGTTGAAGTAGTTGGCGATGCGGTCGTTCGAGACCGCCAGCAGTTGGTCCTCGTGGCGCTTGCGGTAGGTGATCACCGAGGAGTAGGCGAGCACGACGCCGAAGAAGGCGAAGAGGAAACGCTCGGGCAACAAGGTGGCCAGGTAGGCCCCGCTCAGTGCCCCGGTGGTCGTCGCGACCTCGAGGAACATCCCCGCGCGCAGGTTGGTCATGCGTTCACGCACGTAGGCAGCGGCGGCACCGCTAGAGGTGGCGATGACCGAGACGATGCTGGCGCCGATCGCGAGTCGAATGTTCACGCCGTAGAAGATGGTCAGGACCGGCACGATCACGACCCCACCGCCGAGGCCGACGAGCGACCCGAGGACGCCGGCCGCCACTGAGATGAGAGCGAGCGAGACGACGAAGTCCAACGGTGTCACGGTTCAATTGTACGTACTTACGGATACGCACACAAATAAACCTCGAACGGTGCGGCGGTCGAGGCCCGGCTCGAAGCGCCAACCGTGCACGGGGGGTCGGACTGCATCGGGTCCCGAATGGTCCCACGAGGCCCCACCCTCCACGTGGCTCGCTCGCCCCGATCGGCCCGTGTCCAATGGAGTCCACGACGTCCTGCCCGCTCGGGTCTTGGGGCCGAGGTAGCCCCCGTCGACGCCTCTAGCGTTCGCGGCAGGTCAACGCGTGGTCGGGACCTTCGATGATCGAACCGCAGCGCGAGCAGACGTACTGGATCCAGCACACGGGATCGCCCCCGAGCTCGTCAGCTTCGTCGTCGTATCGGCGACGAACCTCGGCTGACAGTTCGCTGCCTTGGTCGCGGTCAGGTGCCCCCACGTCCGCAACCCTAGACCCGACTCGCCGCTCGTGGTACCGCGTCAGCGCACGTGGCGAACCGCGACCCGGGCCAAAAGGCCTTCACGCAGGTCGGTAGTCTCGATACCGTGACAGAAGCGGTGACGGGGACGCGGCGAGTGGGACCAGGTGCCCCTGGCGCCAAGTCGGCCAGAATGCCTGGACCACCTGGACGGGACGCGCGCCATCGCCTTTGCCATCGCCACCCCCGTCATCGCGTCTCGGAAGGAGATTCGTCGTGCGTAACAAGATCCCCCTGCTCTTACTAGCGATGCTCTCGGTGCTGGCCCTCGGCGGACTCGTGCTGTCCCTCAGCGAGATCCAACCGAACCGCCAGGTCACCGCCACGTTCTGCGGACAGTCCTCCTCAACGCCCCGCACGATCGTCGTCAGCTGCGCCGACGCGAACTACGGCTTCACCGGCCTCGCGTGGGAGCAGTGGGGCAACCCCGTGACCTACGGCCACGGGTACAAGTACGTGAATGACTGCACTCCGAACTGCGCGTCGGGCACCTTCAAGAAGACCTCGGTCACCATCGAGCTCTATAACCTGCGCGACAACCGCTACCACACCCTGAACGGCGTCGGTTTCAACGCGGGCATGGACAATAGGCCAATCCAACTCGGCTGAGGCCCTCACGAGATCGTCGGTTCGCCGACGCCCCACTACGGGGCCAAGAGTGACGAAAGGCCCTCCACCGCCACGAGGAAGCTGCGATACCGTCAGACCGAGTGCTTCGACGGCGTTGTCGCGTACCGCGCCGGCGCAGCGACGAACGAGTGGGCTGGTGGTCGCATGTTTCAGGTACGTATCCATGGGCGCGGCGGCCAGGGGGTGGTCACCGCCGCGGAGTTGCTCTCCGTCGCCGCCTTCAATGAAGGTCGTCACGCTCAGGCCTTCCCGAGCTTCGGCTCGGAGCGAACCGGTGCGCCGGTCGTGTCCTACTGCCGTCTGGACGACCGTGAGATTCGCACGCGCGAACCCGTCATGGCGCCCGACGCCGTCATCGTCCAGGACGTCACCCTGATCCACCAGGTCGACCTCTTCGGCGGTCTCGTCGAGGACGGCTACGTGCTGATCAACACGTCGCGGACCTTCGAGGAGCTCGGACTCGACGACCTCGGCGACCGATTCCGCGCTGAACGGCTGATGACCTGCCCCGCGACCGAGCTCGCGATAGAACACGTCGGGCGCGCCGTGCCCAACGCCGCACTGCTCGGTGCGTTCGCGGCGCTCACCGGCCAGGTCCCACTCCCCGCGATCGGCGTCGCGATCCGCGAACGATTCCATGGTCCAGTCGGCGATCGCAACGTCGCCGCGGCGAGCGCTGCCTTCGACCACGTGACACGAGAAATGGAGGCGGCCGCCCGTGCTTCGTCAACTTGAGGGGTCTAAGGCCATCGCCGAGACGGTGGCGCTCTGTCGACCCGAGGTCGTCTGCGCCTACCCGATCTCACCCCAGACCCACATCATCGAGGCCATCGGCGTCAAGGTGAAAGATGGATCGCTCGCGCCCTGTGAGTACATCAACGTCGAATCGGAGTTCGCGGCGATGTCCGTATCGATCGGCGCTTCAGCGGCCGGGGCGCGGGCCTACACCGCGACCGCGAGTCAGGGCCTGCTCTTCATGATCGAGGCGGTCTACAACGCGGCCGGTCTCGGACTACCCATCGTGATGACCCTCGCCAACCGGGCGATCGGCGCCCCGATCAACATCTGGAACGACCACAGCGACGCCATGGCCGTTCGCGACTCGGGCTGGATCCAACTCTTCGCCGAGACGAACCAGGAGGCGGCCGACCTCCACGTCCAAGCGTTTCGCCTGGCCGAAGAGCTCTCCGTGCCCGTCATGGTCTGTATGGACGGGTTCATCCTGACCCACGCCGTGGAGGGGGTCGACCTCATGGACCAGGACACCGTCGACCGCTTCCTGCCCTCCTACGAGCCGCGCCAGGTGCTCGACCCCGATGACCCGGTCTCCATCGGCGCCATGGTGGGCCCCGAGGCCTTCGAGGAGGTGCGCTACCTCGCACACCTGCGCCAGCTCGACGCGCTCGACTACATCCCGGTGATCGCCGAGGAGTTCACCGCGCTGACCGGGCGCCCGAGCGGCGGGCTCATCCACCCGTACCGCGCCGAGGACGCCGACACGATCGTCGTCGCCCTGGGCTCGGTGCTCGGGACGATCAAGGACGCCGTCGACCATCTGCGAGACGGCGGCGAACGCGTCGGCGTGCTCGGCATCACGTCGTTCCGACCGTTCCCCATCGAGGCGGTGCGCGTCGCACTCGCGAACGCCACGCGCGTCATCGTCGTCGAGAAGGCCTTCAGCCTCGGCATGGGCGGGGTCCTCGCGACTGACGTCTCGATGGCCACGCTCGGCTCGTCGGCGGTGCTCACCACGGTCATCGCGGGGCTCGGCGGCCGGCCGATCGCCCAGCACTCGATCGAGTCGATGATCGGCCAGGCGATCCGCGGCGAGCTCGAGACGCTCACCTTCCTCGACCTCGACGAGGGCATCATCGAGCGCGAACGCGCGCGCATGGCTCGCACGCGTCGGTCAGGTCCGTTCGCCGAGAACGTGCTGCGCGACCTCCGTCACAACCGAGAGGACCGATCGTGAGCGAACAGCGCGTCCACTTCTACCAGGTCGGCAGCTTCGCCGTCGGGAACCGACTGCTGAGCGCCGACGACCGCACCGTCCAGTCGAGCCCGCACCGGACGAACTCGATCGACTCCGGGCACCGCGCGTGTCAGGGGTGCGGCGAGGCGCTCGGTGCGCGCTACGCGCTCGACGCGGCGATGCGCGCGACCAACGGTCAGTTGCTCGCCGTCAACGCGACGGGGTGCCTCGAGGTCTTCTCCACCCCGTACCCCGAGACGTCCTGGCGCATCCCGTGGCTGCACTCGCTCTTCGGCAATGCGCCCGCGGTCGCGACCGGAGTCGCCGCGGCGATGCGCGTGAAGGGGCGCAGCGACGTGCGCGTCATCGGCCAGGCCGGCGATGGCGGGACCGTCGACATCGGCTTCGGGACGCTTTCGGGCATGTTCGAGCGCAACGACGACGTGCTCTTCATTTGCTACGACAACGAGGGCTACATGAACACCGGTGTCCAGCGCTCGGCCGCGACACCGCCGGCGGCTCGTACCGCGACCACCGACGTCGTGGGCGCCGAGCCGGGCAACGGATTCGGCCAGGGCAAGGACCTCCCGCGAATCGCGATGGCCCACGACATCCCCTACGTCGCGACCGCGACGGTGGCGGACCTGCACGACCTCGAGCGCAAGGTCGAACGGGCGATGAGTTTCCGCGGGGCTCGCTACCTGCACGTCTTCGTGCCCTGCCCACTCGGGTGGGGCTCGGCGTCCAACGACACGATCCACCTCGCCCGATTGGCCAAGGAGACGGGCCTCTTCCCCGTGTTCGAGGCCGAGCACGGCGTCGTCACCAATGTCTCGCGCATCCGTCGACTCGCGCCGGTCGAGGAGTACCTCAAGCTCCAGCGTCGCTACGCCCACCTGTTCGGCGCGAAGGGCCGCCCCGACATCGTCGCGCGTCTCCAGGCCATCGCCGACGCCAACATCGCGCGCTACGGGTTGGCGCCCGAGCGCGGCGAACTCGATAACCGAGAGGACGCCTAATGGAACGGCCCTTCGCGATCACCCTCGACGTCGGCACCAGCCGCGCGAACCACACCGGTTCCTGGCGGGTCGAGCGACCCGTCTACGTCGACCGGCTCCCGCCGTGCAACGACGCCTGCCCCGCCGGTGAGAACATTCAGGGCTGGCTCTACGAGGCGGAGTCGGGCGGCTACGAGGCCGCGTGGCGAAAGCTCGTCGAGAACAACCCCCTGCCGGCCATCATGGGACGGGTCTGCTTCCACCCCTGTGAGAGTGCCTGTAACCGGGTCCAGGTCGACGAGGCCGTCGGCATCAACGCCGTCGAGCGGTTCCTCGGTGACACGGCGATCGAGCACGGCTGGTCACTGCCCGCTGCCGGCCCCGACACCGGCAAGCGCGTGCTCGTCGTCGGAGCCGGTCCGGCCGGGCTCAGCGCCGCCTACCACCTGCGTCTGCTCGGGCACCAGGTTCGACTCGTCGACTCCTCGCCCAAGCTCGGCGGGATGCTGCGCTACGGCATCCCGGCCTACCGACTCCCCCGCGCGATCCTCGACGCCGAGATCGCGCGCATCACCGACATGGGCGTCGAGGTCGTCGCCAACCACACGGTCCACGACATCGACGCCGAACGCCGCGAGGGCGGGTTCGACGCCGTGTTCCTCGCCGTGGGCGCCCAGCTCGGCAAGCGGGTGAACATCCCGGCCGGTGACTCCTCCAAGGTCATCGACGCCGTGTCCTTCCTCCACCAGGTCGCCGACGAGGATCCACCCATGCTCGGACGGCGAGTCATCGTCTACGGCGGTGGCGACACCGCCCTCGACGCCGCGCGCACCGCCCGGCGACTCGGCGCGACCGACGCGGTGATCGTGTACCGACGCAATCGCGACAAGATGCCCGCCCACGCCGAAGAGGTGGAACAGGCGCTCGGCGAGGGCGTCACCGTACGCTGGCTCTCGACGGTCGAGCGCTTCGAGAACGAACGGCTGGTCTTAGAGAAGATGCGCCTCAACGCCGACGGCTTCCCCGAGCCCACCGGCGAGTACGAGGAACTCGACGCGGACTCCCTGGTGCTCGCCCTCGGACAGGACACTGACCTGTCATTGCTCGAGGGCAACGACAACGTCGAGGTGCGAGACGGTGTCGTCCAGGTGGCGACCACGATGATGACCAACGAGGGTGGCGTCTTCGCCGGTGGCGACGCCGCTCCCTCGGACCGGACCGCGACGGTCGCCGTCGGACACGGCAAGCGAGCCGCGCGCGGCATCGACGCGTACCTGCGCAACGTCGACTTCGTGAGTGGCGACCGCCACGACCTTGCGACCGCCGACCACCTCAACACGTGGTACTACGCTGACGCGCCTCGCACCGAACGACCCGAGCTCGAGCGCATCCGCCGACAGACCAACTTCGAGGAGGTCATCGGTGGTCTCACCGAGGAGAACGCCCTCTTCGAAGCGCGTCGCTGCCTCTCGTGCGGCAACTGCTTCGAGTGTGATAACTGCTTCGGCGTCTGTCCGGACAACGCGGTGATCAAGCTCGGCGGCGACGTGAAGTACGTATTCAACTACGACTTCTGTAAGGGGTGCGGCATCTGCGTGCGCGAGTGCCCGTGCGGCGCCATCGAGATGGTCCCGGAATTGATCTAGGTGGTCGCTCGCTCTCACGGAACTCACAGGAAAATCTCGTCCCACTCACCGGGAGTTGTAGTAGCCATTAACTGTGTGACTCTTCCCCGCTCCTGCGACCTGCTCGGTCGATAGGGCGACCCTGGTGACGAGGATTGTGCGAGGCGGTGGCGTGGTGCCACGCGCGTCGCTCGACACGGAGTTCGACCCGCGGGTCGTCGTGGCGATCGTCAACGGGAGTGACGGTTCACCCGAGGACTTCGAGTTCGCCGCAGTGAACGCGGCAGCGGCGCGGGATCTGGGCTTCGACTCGGACCAGCTGATTGGTCGTCGGTACCGTGACGTGGACCCCCACGCGACCGAGCACGCCTTATGGGATCACTTGGTGTCCGTCGCCGAGACCGGTGACACGCTCGAGCTCCGGGCCCACCCGCACTGGGACTCGCTGCGCGGCGAGTCCGTGGTACTGGACCTGCGTGTGGGACGCGTCGGTGGCGTGCTGTCGGTCTCCTGGCGAGACGTCACCGAACAGATCCACCTGCTCGAACGCTACCGACTCCTGGCGGAGAACGCCTCGGAGGCGGTGTTCCAGACCGACGTTGACACGAAGATCCTGTGGGCGTCACCATCGAGTCACGCCGTGCTCGGCTGGACTCCCGACGAGCTCCAGGGTGTCAACGCGGTCGACCTGCTGCACCCCGACGACGCTCGCAACATGCCCCAGTGGATGAGTCACCTCGAGCGTCATCACGTGACCAGTTTCGAAGCCCGTCTGCGGCGACAGCCGGGAACGTACTCCTACTTCGCCATCACGGTGCGCGAAGTCACGACTGACGTTGGTGCGATCGAGCTCATCGGCAGTATGCACAACATCGACAACGAGGTCGCCCAACGCCAGTCCGCACAGTTGCTCAGCGATCGCTACCAGCTCATCGCCGAGAACTCGCTCGACGTGGTCGTCGTCGGTGACCCCGACGGCAGGATCGTGTGGATCTTCGACACGGTGTACCAACTCCTCGGGTGGCGTCCCGATCAGATGATCGGGCACTTCACCGACGAGTTCATACACCCCGACGATCTCGTAAACGCGAAGTCGAACCGCGCTGCGATGCTCGACGGAGCACGCATCACCACCGAGATCCGGATGCGCCGAGCGGACGGGACCTATCGGTGGCTATCGATCTCGGGCCGCGACGTGCCCGACGGATCGGGAGCGACGATGACGCGGATCGTCTCGTGGCGTGACGCGGAAGCCGAGGTCGCCCAACGGACGACGGTCGCGGCGTCGGAGGCCCAGTACCGGCTCTTGGCCGAGAACGCGTCGGACGTCGTCTGGCGTACCGATATCCCTGGGCGTATCGAGTGGGTGTCGCCCTCGGTCACCGACGTGCTCGGCTGGCCGCCCGACGCGCTCGTTGGACGTTTGGTAAGTGATCTCCTCGGTGACGACGAAGACGTGACCACCCGATTGAAGGCTCGCCAGGCCATTACACGCGGCGAGCGGGTCGCCTCGTTCGAGTGTCAATATCGAACCGCGAGCGGAGGACTTCGCTGGATGCGCACCAACCTGCGCGCGCTGGTCGACGAATCCGGTCGACTGAACGGCATCATCGCCAGCCTCCAAGACATCGAGGCACTAGTCCAACGTCGCCGAGCGTTCAACGCGCTCGCCATGGGAAACGCCATCTTGGTGCGCGCGGTGAGTGACCGCGACCTCTTAAACCAACTCTGCCAAAACCTCGTGGATGAGGGTGGCTACCTGCTCGCCTGGTACGGCCGCCCCGTGAACGACGAGGACCAGTCCATCGCCGTCGTCGCCTCTTCGCGTGAGCACCAAGATTACCTGGACTCAGTCGTGCTCTCGTGGGGCGACAACGAGTTCGGACAGGGCCCCGCCGGCCGTTCGCTGCGTGTTGGTGAGACCTTCTTCGTAAACGATTTGGCCACCTCGGTCGCCTACCAGCGATGGTCGGAGGAATCGGTGGCTCGCGGATTCCGGTCATCCATCGGCATTCCCGTGTTCGTCAACGGCTTCCTCGACGGCTCCTTCAGCGTCTACGCCGCCGAGACCCACGCTTTTGACGTACCGACCGTGACCACGCTCGAAGAACTCGCCCTGCAGGTTGGTATCGGCCTACAGCGACTGCGTGAGCAAGAACGACTCGCGCGGGCGCTGCACGAGAGCAACCTGCTCAACACCGCGATCGGTCAGGCGGCCGAGGCCGTGCTCGTCACCGATGCGATGGGTCGCATCCTCTACGCCAACCCGGCGGCGACAGCGACCAGTGGGTACGCCGTCACGGAGATGATCGGCGCGACCCCGTCAATGTTCGCGAGTGGCGTTCACGGCCCCGGCTTCTACCGCGACCTCTGGGACAGTCTCAACCGGGGTCAGTCGTGGCACGGCGTTATCACCAACCGTCGTAAGAACGGCGATCTGTACGACGAGGAGACGACGATCTCCCCGGTCTTCGGCGACGCCAACGAGGTTATGGCGTACGTGGCGGTCAAGCGAGACCTGAGCGTCGAACGCCAGCTCGAGGCCCACGTCGACCGCGGTAACCGCGACGCTCAGGACCTGGCGAACCTGATGCGCGAGGTGCGGCCCTCCGGCTCCCTCGAGGCGACGGCGGCTGCCTTCTGCCAAGCGCTACTGCGGCTCAACTTCATCGACGCGGCGGCGCTCTTCGTTCGGCGAAGCGACGAGAACTTCGTCGTTGGCGGGTCCGCCGGCGTCACACTGACCGAGCTCGAGCCCGGCCGTACCGTCGAGGTCCTCAACCCGCCGATGTTCCTCGCCCGGAGCCTCGATGGCGCGTGGTGGGTGGACCTCGCCGAGCCGGGTGACTTCGTGAACGAGCCCCTCGTTCGTGCCATCAGGTCAGCTGGGATCGAAGCAGTAACGATTGCCCCGGTGCGCTGGGACGGCGAGATCGTCGGGCTGCTCGCGACCGGTTCACGCGATCGCGCGAACGTTCCCTTCACGCCGTCACGCCTCCCGCTTTATGAGGAGTTGGGCTCGTTCGCGGGCGGGCTCGTCGGCTCCCAGGCCGAGACGGCACGATACCTCAACGCGACCAAGGCGATGATCCACACCATCATCGGGGCCAAACTCTTCCACCCGGTCTTCCAACCCGTGGTCGCGCTCGATGACGGGTCGATCGTCGGCTACGAGGCGCTCACCCGCTTCGAAGACGGTCAGGGGCCCGACGAGCACTTCGCCATCGCCACGTCGGTGGACATGGGCGTCGAACTCGAAGTCGCCTGCGCGAGGGCCGCCGTCCACGACGCGACGCGGCTACCCAGCGACTCGTGGCTCAGTCTCAACTTCTCGCCCACAGTCGCCGCCGGCGAGCAGGCGCACGAGATCATCGTCGGCGCTAATCGCACCGTCGCCATCGAGATCACCGAACACGCCCGGATCGACAACTTCGACGAGATCCGCCGCGCTGTCGCCTCGGTATCGGGTTGCCAGCTCTTCGTCGACGACGCCGGCGCGGGCTACGCCGGGCTGCACCACATCCTCGAACTACGCCCCGACGTTGTCAAGCTCGACATCTCACTCGTGCGCGACATCGACCACGACCCCGCGCGCCAGGCGCTCGTGTCGGGGATGCGCCACTTCGCGGACCTCACGGGCACCCGCCTGCTCGGCGAGGGGATCGAGACCGCCGCCGAGGCCGAGACCCTGCGCTCGCTCGGCGTGGACCTCGGACAGGGCTACTTCTTCGGTCGACCAGCGCGCGTCGAAGACCTCCGCTAAACGCGCCGCGCGAGCACCTCGACGCTCGGCACGAGGAAGAGACCGTCGCGCTCCTGGGCCCAACGGCGAAAGGCGTCGGCGAAGCGCGCGAGCTGCGCGCTTGACACCACGCCGGTCTCGAGGGCTTGGGTCGCGAAGTCGCTCGAGGTCACGCGATCGGCCCATAGCCCACCCCACCAGGCGCGCTCGTCGGCCGTGGCGTATGTCCAGTTCGACGAGGTGACCGTGCGGTCGTCGAAACCGGCGCGGCGCACCCAGTGCGCCAGGTGGCGACCGCCGTCGGCCTCGGCCCGGTTCACCCGGGTGAGTCGGTGGTAGACGTCGAGCCACTCGTCGAGCGCAGGGTCGGCCGGGAACCAGGTGAAGGCCCCGTAGTCCGCGTCGCGCACCGCGAGCAGCCCGCCGACTCGTAGCACGCGACGCATCTCGCGTAGCGCGGCGACCGGGTCGGTGAGGTGCTGGAGGACCTGATGGGCGAAGACGACGTCGAAGGACTCGTCGTCCAAGTCGAGTCCGTAGACGTCGGCGGTGACAAAGCGCAGGTTGG
>JAKBGV010000045.1 GCA_021837305.1 Actinomycetes bacterium | reverse complement strand
GCCCCTGGTGAGCGACCGTCCCCGACGGGTGACCTCGATCACGACCGCGCCGCGCGGTCTCGAGGGTGAGGGGTTCCCCGTCCACCGGGCCTTCGCCGGCGTTGACCTCGCTGACCTCGACCCGTTCATCCACATGGACCAGATGGGCGAGGTCGACTACGGACCCGGTGAGCCCAAGGGCACGCCGTGGCACCCCCACCGGGGCTTCGAAACGGTCACCTACATGATCGAAGGCACCTTCGTCCATCAGGACTCCATCGGTGGCGGCGGCGTGATCCAGAACGGCGCGACCCAGTGGATGACCGCCGGCGGCGGCATCTTGCACATCGAGCGCCCGCCGGACGAGCTGATCGACACGGGTGGGCTGTTCCACGGGATCCAGTTGTGGGTCAACCTACCCGCGGCGCTCAAGATGGTCACGCCGCGCTACCAGGACATCGAGGCGCTCGCCGTGTCGCTGCTGACCAACGAGACCGGCGACGCGATCATCCGCGTGATCGCGGGCCAGCTCGGTGACTACGCCGGCCCCGGTGACACCCACACGCCCATCAGTCTGGTGCACGTGACGCTGCTACCCGGCGCTCGCCTCGCGCTGCCCTGGAACACCGCGTACAACGCGCTCACCTACGTCCTCGCCGGAACCGGCACGGTCGGCCTCGACCGACGTCCCATCCACGACGGGCAGCTGGCGGTGCACCGCGACGGTGACTTCTTGCTGCTGGAGGCCGACGAGCACCAGGACTCGCGCACGAGCGCGCTCGAAGTGCTCGTGCTCGGGGGCCAACCGATCCGCGAGCCGGTCGCGGCCTACGGCCCCTTCGTCATGAACACCCGCGCCGAGCTCCAGCAGGCCTTCGACGACTTCCACGCGGGTCGTCTTGGTGAGGTACCCGCCGAGCACATCTGATCACCGACGACGCGACAGCGTCGCCGTCGCGCGCGCGACGAGCACGCCTTCCGCGTCGGCGAGGCTCGCCTCGGCCGAACCACTGGTTCGCTGCAGCGCCGCGACCTCCCCGCGCAGGGTGAGCGCTTCGGCGCACCGTGGGCTGCGAGTGACCACCATCGTCATCGCGGTGACCGTGGCCGATGCCCCATCGGCCATCGCCACCACGTCGACCGCCACGGTCATCGCGGTCCCGAGCACCACGGCGAGGACCCCACCGGGCACGATCCCGTCGGGATCACCGGCGAGCGCGGCGGGGATGAAGGTCCCGTCCACCCACCCGAGGTCCTCCCCGTCGACGCCACAGCTCGTGAACAAGCCTCCGAGCGCCACCACCACCGCGGGCGTGTGGTCGGCGAGCCACTCGTCTACGCGCGCCATCACGGACCGAGACTACCGGGACGGATTCGCGCGCCAGTAGGATTCGCACGACGGGTTACTGCCCGGTAATGAGAGGATCGGTCATGACGACAGCGGTAATTGTTGACGCACTGCGCACCCCCGGTGGGCGCCGCAACGGCAAGTTGCGCAACTGGCACGCGGTGGACCTCGCGTCCGAGGCCCTGCGAGCCATCGCCAGCCGGAACGACCTCGACCCGTCACTGATCGACGACGTCATCATGGGTTGCGTCTCCCAGACCGGTGAGCAGGCCTTCAACGTCGGGCGAAACGCCGTGCTCGCCGCCGGTTGGCCCGAGTCGGTGCCGGCGACCACGATCGACCGCCAGTGCGGCTCGAGCCAGCAGGCCATGCACTTCGCCGCCCAGGGCGTGATCGCCGGCGCCTACGACGTCGTCGTGGCTGCGGGCGTCGAGGTCATGACGCGCGTGCCCATGGGCTCATCGATCGGCAAGGACTCGGGGTTCCCCTTCGGACCGCGCGTGACCGAGCGCTACGAGCCGGTCGGCGGTCTGCGCAACCAGGGGATCGGCGCCCAAATGATCGCCGACCAGTGGGGCATCAGTCGCGAGGAGCTCGACGCCTTCAGCCTCGAGAGCCATCGTCGCGCCGCGCGCGCCACCGCCGAGGGCCGCTTCGAGCGCGAGATCGTGCCGGTCCCCGTGCGCGACGACGAGGGCCACGACACCATCGAGTGGCTGAAGACCGACGAGGGCATCCGTCCCGACACCTCGCTCGAGATCCTCGCCAACCTCAAGTCCGCGTTCCAAGAGGGCGGGTCGATCACCGCGGGGAACTCCTCACAGATCACCGACGGCGCCTCAGCCGTGCTCATCATGTCCGAGGAGCGCGCTCGTTCGCTCGGCTACACGCCTCGGGCGCGCTTCCACGCCTTCGCGCTCGCCGGCGTCGACCCCGTGACGATGCTCACCGGCCCCATCCCCGCCACGACCAAGGTCCTCGCCAGGGCCGGGCTCACGCTCGAGGACATCGACCTCGTGGAGATCAACGAGGCCTTCGCATCGGTGGTGCTCGCCTGGCAACGCGAACACCACGCCGACCTGTCCAAGGTGAACGTGAACGGCGGGGCCATCGCGCTCGGCCACCCGCTCGGCGCCTCGGGCGCCAAGCTGGCGGCGACCTTACTCAACGAGCTCGAGCGCACGAACGGTCGTTACGGACTGCTCACCATGTGCGAGGGCGGCGGGCTGGCCAACGCGACGGTGATCGAGCGACTCGCGTAGCGATCTCGTCTAGCGATACCGAGTGGCCATGTAGAAGGCCGAGAACATCGCGACGAGCCCGATGCCGAGGTACCACGCCGAAGTCGAACCCGGCAGGACCTGCAGGTAGTTGAGCACGATCACGATCAGCCCAAAGAGCAGCAAGTCGAGCAGCATCCAGCCGTACCAGTGAGGACTGTGATCCGCGCTCGGCGGCCGCGGCGGTGTGTAGCGGCCGCGCTGCTCAGCGGAGACGTAGCGCCCCATCTCTTTGCTGGTTCGCCGCTTGGGCCCACTCGATGCCATAGGCGTCCATGGTACCCAATCACCCGGTACCGCAAGACTACGGGCAGACGGTGACGTCGACGCTCGAGTCGTAGGGCACCGAGATGCCCGGTCCGGGGTTCTGGCTGATGATCTGGCCGGAGGTCCCCGGCGTCAGGCAGTCCGTCGGCAGCGCGTCGGTGACCTGGCCGAGGTTGAGCCCCTGAGCCGAGAGCGTCGTTGACGCCTCGGCGGGCGTCTGGCCGATGACGTTGGCCACGTAGACCTGACAGACACCCGACGAGGTGACCAACTCGACCGACGAACCTGACGCCACCGGCTGACCGGCGCCAGGTATCGTGCGCAGGACCAGACCCTGAGCCACGGTGTTCGAGCAGCCCGTCGTAGTCGAGCTCACGGACAATCCGTTCTGACCGAGCGTGGCCGCCGCCTGGAGCGACGACTGCCCACGAACGTCGGGCAACGGGAAGGTCGCACCCTGGGAGAGCACGGTCAACACGACCTTCGCGCCCGCGTGGGTCTGCGTGCCACCTAGCGGTGTCTGCGAGAGGACCGTGTTCGGGGCACCCCCGACCGGGGCGACCGACGTCTGATTGACGGTAACGAGCAGGCCGAGCTGCTGCAAGGCGCTCAGCGCGGTCGAGAGGGGTTTGCCGGTCTCGTCGGGCACGGTCACCTTCGCGGGCGCCGGGCCCTGACTCACCTGCAAGGAGACCGAGTCGCCTTTCGTCACCTTCTTGCCTGACGCGGGGTCGGTCTTCACGACGGTGCCCGACGCCTTCGAGGAGTAGACGAGCGTGGTGGTCCCGATCACGAGGTTGTCCGATAGCAGCGTCGACGACGCCGCCGCGACGGTTTGGCCGACGACGTCGGGCATCGTGACCGTCGAGTTCGACTTCGCAATCTTGGCGTACGCGTAGCCGCCGGCGGCGAGCAGGAGGATGATTACGATCGTGATGACCGCGCCCTTCCACCCGCGACGTCGACGCCGAACGTCGGTGCGCGGACCGGACATGATGGGCACGGCCTGGGTCCGTTCGCCCGGTGTGACCGTCGCCACGGCGCGGGTCACGTCAGCGCCGTAGTAGGCGCCGTCGCGGGTCGCGGCGTGCACCGGTTGTCCGTCAGTGAAGCGCACGAGGTCGGCTCGAAGTTCGTCGGCGGTCTGGTAGCGCTGATCGGGTGACTTGGCGAGGGCGAGCATGACGATCGCCTCGAGGTCCGCGGGCACCGAGTCCGAGAAGTCCGACGGCGAGGGCACGGTCCCGTGCACGTGCTGGCTCGACACGGCGACGGGTGAGTCGCCGATGAAGGGTGGGCGACCGACTAGGAGCTCGTAGAGCACCACACCCAATGAGTAGACGTCGCTACGACCGTCAACGGCGGCCCCTTCGGCCTGCTCTGGCGAGAAGTACGTCGCCGTGCCCATGACCGACCCGGCCTCGGCGAGGTGGTCTTCGCTCGCGACGGCCTGGGCGATACCGAAGTCGGTCACCTTCACCTGTCCGTCGGTGGTGATGAGGATGTTGCCGGGCTTGACGTCGCGGTGTACGACACCGCTGCGATGCGCGTAGCCGAGCGCCGCGGCCACCTGAGCGGTGATCTGGGCGGCCCGTGATGGCGTGAGCGTGCGAGATCCCCGCACGATCTCGGCGAGTGACGTCCCATCGACCAACTCCATGACGATGAAGTAGGTCCCCCCGTCTTGACCCCAGTCGAAGACCGGCACGATGTTGGGGTGCGAGAGGTTGGCCGCGGCTTGCGCCTCTCGCCGGAACCGCTCGACGAACGTGGGGTCAGCGGAGAGCTCGGGGTAGAGGATCTTGAGCGCCACCGCCCGGTTGAGCAGCAGGTCCTGGGCCCGGTAGACCATAGCCATACCGCCGCGGGCAATCAGGTGCGTGACCTGATAGCGGTTCGAGTAGATACGCGGATCGCTAACGGGCTCCATACCCGCCCCAGCCTACGTCCTGGCCCACCCCTAGTACCCGCGACGTCACGGACATGTTGTCGCCGTTCCCGATACCGGAAGGCCGGCCTGGAGCGAGAGCGCACCCTCGACCATACAACGCATGATCGGCCCCGCGACCGAATTACCGGTGGTCGACGTGATCTGGTACGGCACGACCACTGCGACGGCCACCGTCGGATTGGTCGCCGGCGCGAACGCGATCATCCAGTCGTCGACATTTTGCGCTGCGTTACCGACCTGAGCCGTCCCCGTCTTGGCTCCCGCGTCCGCCCAGGCGGGGAACACGCCTGCGGCAGTACCGTTCGCGGCGTGGGCAACCGCTTGCATCAGTGGCACGATCTGGGCGGCTTGCGCCTTCGTGAGGGGCGATTTCCAGGGCGTGTCCTGGTACCGTTTCACGATCGACCCGTCGGGCCCCGACACGTAATTGAGCAGGTGTGGCGCCATAATCGTCCCCCCGTTCGCAATGGCGGCGGCGACGAGGGCCATCTGCAGCGCGGTCGCACGGACGTTCTGCTGGCCGATCGCCGAATAGGCGAGCCCCGGCTTGTTGTAGACGAACGAAGCCGCCGAGGGGAAGTAACTCGGCTGGGCACCGGGCAGGTCGATCGGAGGGACCGAGTTGAACCCGTACGAGTCCGCGGTCTCGGCGAGGATGTTCCCTCCGAGGTCCAGTCCGATCAGTGCGTACCCCTGGTCACAAGACGGGGGCAGCATCTGGGCGATGTCACCGCCGCAGGGCACGAACGCGTAATTGGACAAGGTCTTGTTCGAGTCAGGTAGATGGATCGTCGCGGCAACGGGATAACTCTTCGTGAAGAGACTCGGCTTCTTCGCGACCACGGCACTCGTCGTCACGATCTTGAAGGTGGAGCCGGGCGGGAAGGTCTGTTGGATCGCGAGGTCGCCGAGCGGGGGGAACCCGTAGGCGTTGTTCGTGGTATCGAGTTTCCACGCCTTAGCCGCCACGGTGTAGCTCGACGACTCGAAGGGGGCCGGGTTATACGTCGGGTTCGCGTACATCGCGAGCACCGCGCCAGTTCGTGGGTCAAGCACGACGGCCGCCCCGTTGCGTCCCGCTAGGGCCTTGGCCGCAACGCGCTGCAACGAAGGTTGGAGCGTGATCGAGATCGAGTCGGCCGCAGACGTCGGTGCGAGTACCTGTGCCAGACTCTGGGGCGGTTGGGCGTGGGCGATCAGGTACTGGTTATATTGGGCTTCGAGCGCCCAGGTTCCGTAGAACGGTGACGCGAAACCCACCAGGCCCGACGTCAGCGCACCGAGCGGATAGACGCGGGTGTAGGGGTAGTACCCCTTCGTGGCCGGGACCGACTTGGCCAGGACCGTCCCGTCGGCGGCGACGATCTCGCCGCGCGGGTACTGGGTGTTCGACTGTGAGTTCCTCGGGTTCAAGATCGACGCATTCAGACCCGGCGCCCTAAAGAACTGGATATTGACCGCTTGGGCGGCGATCGCGGCGAACAGCAGGACGATGACGATCGCGAAGACACTCAGCCGGCGTGACATGACTTACCCCTTCGCCTTGGTCGTGGTGGTTACTGGCGTGGTCGAGGTCGTGGTGGATTGGGTGGGCGACGTCGTTGTCGTGGTCGCGATGCTTCGCGCAAGATGCCACGACTGATTCAGGGACTTCGCGTAGGTCAGCGCCGACGCCAGCGAGGGCTCACCGATGGTCGCTGCGAGGAGACGTTGGTCCGCCGGGAGCAGGTGGGCCGACGGGTACGTCGTGTCTAGGACCTTACGCGGCGAGTACCAGAGGACACCGTTGGGCTGGCCTTGGTAGACGGCGATCACCCCGGAGTCATCAGCCAGGTAGTAAGTCGAGTACGCGTACCAGTGCATGATGCCGACGAATCCGACCGCCACACCCATGAGTACCACGATCGCGATGCCCACGCGCCACGTGAACCTCGACGTACGGCGCCGCGACGTTCGTGGCGGCGCGATGGCCGGCGGCGCGGTCGAGACCGTCTTCTTCACGGGGGTCATCGTTGAGACCACCTCATCGAACTCGACGAGGACGACCGTGATGTTGTCGCGTCCACCCGCCTCCCTCGCGGCCGCGACGAGTTTGTCCACCGCATCCTCGAGGGGCATCGGTGGGCTCGCCAACTGAACCAGTTGATCTGGTGTGAGTTCGTTCGAGAGCCCGTCACTGCACAACAAGAGCCGGTCGCCCGGCTGGGCGGCCACCGAGACCACGTCGATCTCGACGGTCTCATCCATACCGAGCACCCTGGTCAACTGGTGACGTCGGGGGTGGACGGCGGCCTCCTCGGGCGTGAGCCGGCCCATCCGGACCCACTCTTCGGCCACACTGTGGTCGTCGCTCAGTTGACGCAACGCGCCGTCGCGGAGCTGGTAGACCCGCGAGTCCCCCACGTTGACGAGGGTCGGCGAGACGATGCCCGCCACATCCTCGGTCAGCGCGATGGCGATGATCGTCGTTCCCATCCCGAACCGCTCCGGGTGGGCGACGGCGTCGGCGAGCACTGCGTGGTTGGCCGTCTCGACCGCGGCGTAGAGGCCCTCGACGGTCTCGTTCTGGTGAAACTCACGGGTGATGACCTCGACCGCGAGTGACGACGCGACCTCGCCGGCAGCATGACCCCCCATGCCATCAGCGACGATGGCCAGGGTCTCGTCCACGGACAGTGCGTCCTCGTTCGCGTCGCGCACGAGGCCGGTATCCGTCGCGGCCGCGAAGCGCCAACGCGTCAACGAACCACCTCCAAGAGGACGCCTCCGACTTGGATCATGTCGCCTCGCTCGAGCAACACTCGCCCACGTAGCAGTTCCTGGTTGACGTAGGTCCCGTTGGTAGAGCCCAGGTCCTCGATCGACAAGTCGCCCGAGTCATTCGCGATGCGCGCGTGACGAGTCGAGAGATAGGTATCCGCCAGCGAAATGTCGCAGTCCGCGCCACGCCCGATCACGACAGCGAGGTCCACGTCAATCCGTTGCCCCGCCATCTCGTCGGGCTCGATGAACTCCAACGCGAGCGGCGCCGAGCGTTTCCGTCGCGAGCGCCCTGACTCCTGATCGGCGGGACGGGCTTCGACCACCGCGACACGAAGCACCCGGGCGAAGAAGAGGAGGGCCACGACCATGACCAGTACTTGCAGCGGCCGGATCACCGCGGCGTAACTCGACGACGCGGCGAGAAGACTCAAGCTAACTCAATCCGTAGGTGGAGCGCCCCGACCGTGACGTCGTCGCGAGGCGACAGCGAGACCGCGGTGATGCGGTGTCCGTTCACGTAGGTCCCGTTCGTCGACTGTAAATCCCTGATGGCGACACCCTCGGCTGTTCGCCACACCTCCGCGTGACGACGCGAGACGTTCGAGTCGTTGATCACGACGTCCACGTCAGGACTCCGACCGACGACGATCGGTCGATCACCGACCGTGAAAGTCCGTCCATCATCGGCGATGAGTCGAGGATGCGCCTCACCCCCGAGGAAGTCAGCCTTAACCGCGAGATCCCCCGTGCGCAGGTCGTCGTCGACGAAGATGTCGACGACGACGGGTCCGACGAAGTTGTACCCCTCATTGATCGCGTGTTGACGAACCGTCTCTTCGAGTTCGCTGATCAACGCCTTTTGGAATCCGTCGAAACGGTCGGCGTCCGCCGGGCTCAACCACACGTGGATCTCGTTGGGCGAAATCGGACCTTGGTTCGTGAGCTGGCGAGTCAGGTCCACTTCTCGGATGATCCGTGCCCCGATCTCAATCGGCTGCAGTCCGCCCTTGAAGGGACGCGCGAAGGTCCGCTCGAAGAGCCGCTCGAGGCGGTTTTCCATGGACTTGAGCACCATAACTTCCCAATCGTACTGGCCAGCGCATCAAAAGCGTCATCGGAATCGGGGGGCGCAAAGTTGGACTAATGTAACCAGGTCCCAGGGCGAGTGGCGAAATAGGCAGACGCGCAGGCTTCAGGTGCCTGTATCCGAAAGGATGTGGGGGTTCAAGTCCCCCCTCGCCCACCAACAGAGGTCCTTTTGGACCCTGCAATCAGCTCCTGCTGTGGACCAAGCGCCTGGAGGGAGCCATTTCCGCAATCTCAATCCCCTCCAGATTCGCTGGTTACTGGCCTGCCACGTCGCCGCCTGGCGACCCCGCGGTCACCGCGCATCGGCTCAGGCAGCGACACTCGACGCCCGTAGGGGTTGCGCGATATCTCCTGGATGCAATGGTGCCGAATTGGGGTGAGTCGACGATTTCGAAGTCACCGCGGCCACGGCCCGAAGGAGGGTTCTGGTGCCACACAGGGGTGGTCGGCCCTTAACACGTCTCCTCGTTGCGGGCCTGACCGCGGCGAGCGTCGTTACGCCGTGGGTGGGCGCCGACGCGACGTCAACGACGTCCGAGCCAACGTGGACGGGCGTCGGTCCCGCGAACGTCGCTGATACCTTGGCCGCCTTCGCGCCAACAACCGCGGTGAGCGGACTAGCCGCCTCGGGCGAAGTCGGCGTCGTCGCCTTCTCCCCGTCGGGCGCAACGGTCTTCGCCGCCGGTGGGGGTGGGATGTGGTGGGGGCCATACTCATACGCCGGCGTGATGAGATCACTGAACGGCGGCCAGACGTGGACGCGCATAGACGCGGGATTGACCGATCCGTTCGTCCAATCGCTCTGGGTCGATCCGACCAACCCGAGCACGGTACTGGCCGGTACCTCGTCAGCGATCTTCCGCTCCACCGACGACGGAACCACCTGGAGTCGTGTCGAACCAACTGGCGCGCAGTTCCTTGTGGCGAGTGGTGACGCGGTCTACGCCGGAGGTCCGACCGGCGTGTTCTCATCAAGTGACGCTGGGGCGTCGTGGCAGTTGGTCCTTCACGGAGCGGGCGAGAACGGTTCGGTCGTAATCGATCCGGCAGCGCCCCTCGACGCGGTGGCGATCGGAACGGCTCGCGGCTTGGTCGTCTCGTCGGACGGCGGGCTGACCTGGTCCCAGCCGTCCCTTCCGGGAACAAAGGATGGTTCGGCGCTCTTCAACGCCGGCGGTGACGTGGTGACCTACACGCCGTCAGACCCTTCGACTGTCTACGCGGCCACGGCCGACGGGGTTTTCGTCAGCCACGACGCAGGAGCCACTTGGTCGAAACCACCGTGGCCGATCGCGATTCCGAGTCTCGTCGTCGTCGACCCCACCGATCCCAACACGATCATCGTGGGCTCGCGCAACGTCGCGGGGTGGATGGGTTACGCCACCTCTGGCTCACTCTTCATCACTCACGACGGCGGTACGACGTGGGCCACGGTTCCGCTAGACGGCGCATCGGGTTATCCCTCCAGTGCCGCTTTCGACCCCGTTGATTCATCGATCGTGTTGGTCTCCATGTCGGTCGGCCCTGGTTCCGGTGGCGGCGTGCTCATCAGTCGCGACGGGGGGGCCACCTTCGAGAGGGATGACACTGGCCTTCCGAGCCTCGACGTCAACTCGCCGGTCGCGGTCATCTCGGACGTGATCGGTGTCGCCGTCGGTGGTACCCCGATCTTCGCCACCGCCACCGCCGGCGGCGTCTTCGCCTCGACCCCTACGGGACCATGGGTCGACGTGACCGGCAATCTGGCCCCACCGGTCGTCGCCGACCTCGCCGTCGCCAACCAAGAGCTCTACGCCGCGACGTACGGGGCAGGTGTGCAGGCGACGCCACTCACCACCGTCCTGGCCAACGCGACGTCCGCGGCCTCGACACCGACCATCCCGCGCCCCCCTGCGGCCGGGTCAATCACTGGACTCGTCGTCGATGGCAGGGGGCATCCGCTCGGACGCGCCTGTGTAATCGTGTCGCCATCGCGGCGCCAAACCACGACGTCGGCCGTGGGTCGATTCACAATCGCCCACCTGACTCTCGGTGTCTACGAACTGACCATCGACGCGCGAGGCTGTCGACGATCGACGCCGTCACCTTGGCCCGTGCGTCACCGCAGTGACGTCCACGTACGCCCAGACGCCGCGACGGTGGTGCGCGTCCGCCTGTGAGGTTGAGCGAAGCCGCTCGCGCCCGTCACTGCGCTCGTCGTTACGCCTGGCGACAGATCCCCTAGTTACGGGCGAGTTGAATCTTGAAGCAGGCCGCTTCGACCACACACGTCTTTCTCGCGCCCGTGACCTCACCTTCCATTGTGCGCGCTCAGCATGACCAACGTCGATCCGACACCGAGCAACACTTCGGAAGGTCCATTGAGCGACATTCCCCAATAAATCCTTCGATCTCTCCAAATGGTCCTGCCCGTCGTCAGGTTGACTTCCGCCACTCCACCGTGCTCAAATCCTGGCGCGAATGCAACCAGCACATTTGCACCACTGGTTGCAAATAATGGCGGAGCGTTGAGACCGCTCACCATCGTCTCCGATCGGTCGGCAATGGATACGTTTTTCCACACGGTTGCGCCGGTGGAACTATTCAATTCCGCAATGCCGTTTGTGTCACCTACAAGTAGCCACTTACCATCATTGACAACTTTCGTGACCCACTGCCCCCTTGCAACAGCCGTATTTCTCCAGGAGACAGCACCGTTCAGGGGGTTGAGCTCCACCACCTGTGAAGCATCCCCCACCCACACGTGCTTGCTACTCACCGAGACTGAAGAGATTCCCCCATTGGTAGCAATGGAACCATTTCGCCAAACAACGGCCCCGTTCGCCGCGTTGAGTTCACAAATCGCGGAGCCATTGTTCCCCGTCACCACGAACGCACGGCTGCCCCACGCTGCGACACTGAAACCAGTGGCGGAGGGTTCCGCAACGATGGAGTCATTCTTCCAGATGACATCGCCATTGGCCTTGCTTAACAACGCGACTCCATTGTTCATGGTTACCCAAATCCCTGACGATGTTACGAAAATATCGTAAATCATTGT
>JAKBGV010000044.1 GCA_021837305.1 Actinomycetes bacterium | reverse complement strand
TGCGCATGCCCACGATGGACGGCATCGAGGCGACGCGGCTCATCACGTCCAGTCCCGCTCGACGCCACACGCGCATCTTGATGCTCACCACGTTCGACCTCGACGAGTACGTCTTTGACGCGCTTCGCGCCGGGGCGAGCGGTTTCCTCTTGAAGGACACACCACCCGAGGATCTGCTCAGCGCGATCCGCGTCATCGCCGCCGGCGACGCACTGCTCGCGCCGAGCGTGACCCGTCGACTAATCGAGGCCTTCACGAGCCGTCCCGCACCGACGCCGGCGGCCGTGGACCTCGGGCAGCTCACCGGGCGCGAACACGAGGTCCTGATCTCGATCGCGCACGGTTCCTCCAACGCCGAGATCGCCGATGAGCTCCACATGAGCGTGGCGACCGTGAAATCCCACGTCAGTCGGATCCTCGCCAAGCTCGACGCTCGTGACCGGACCCAACTGGTCGTGCTCGCCTACCAGACCGGGATCGTCACCGCCGGGTAGCTCAGGTGAGCTCCGCGGCCAGGTCGGCCACCGACGCGACGACGCGCGACGGCTTGTAGGGGTACTGGTTAGCCGACTCCTCGCTCGACACGCCCGAGAGCACGAGCACGGTGTGCAGGCCCGCCTCGAGGCCGGCGACCACGTCGGTGTCCATCCGGTCGCCCACCATCGCGGTCGTCTCGGAGTGCGCGTTGAGCTCTCGCAACGCCGAGCGGATCATCAGGGGGTTCGGCTTGCCGACGAAGTACGGCTGTCGACCGGTCGCCTTGCTGATCAACGCGGTCACCGCGCCGGTCGCCGGGAGCGGCCCCTCGAGGCTCGGACCAGTGGGGTCAGGGTTGGTCGCGATGAACCGCGCCCCCTCGCCGACGAGTCGCACCGCGCGGGTGATCCGGTCGAAGCTGTAGCTGCGGGTCTCACCCACCACGACGTAGTCCGGCTCGTTCTCGGACTGGGTGTAGCCGATATCGTGCAGCGCGGTCGTGAGACCGACCTCGCCGATTACGAAGGCCGTGCCGCGAGGACGCTGGGCGTCGAGGAAGACCGCGGTCGCGAGCGCCGAGGTCCAGATGTGGTCCTCGGGGACGTCCAATCCGTTCCAGCGCAACCGGGCGCTGAGATCACGACGGGTGTACATCGAGTTGTTGGTCAGCACGAGAAACGGCGTGCCCCGGTCGCGCAGGCGCTGGAGGAACTCCGTCGCGCCGTCGATCGGGTGTTCCTCTCGCACGAGCACCCCGTCCATGTCCAGCAGCCACGACTCGACGTGCGTGGCGTGGGTGATGTGCGGTCGGGGATGTCCGTGATTGTCGGGCATGGTGCGGACCCTCCTTCGTCGTCGCCCCCGACCCTACCTGGCGTCGCACGGGTCATCGCGCCACGAGCCGCGCGACGGGCGTGCGAGACTGACGGGATGGAGACGGCCCGTTCGAATCCCTCCGACGCGTCGAGCGCCGTCACGATCGTCAAGCCCGTCGGGCCGATCTGCAACCTCGACTGCGACTACTGCTACTACCTCGCCAAGACCGAGCTCTTTGCGAGCGACGAGCGCTACCGGATGACCGAGGACGTGTTGCGCGCGTACCTCGCGAGCGCAATCGCCGGGACCAAGGCCTCTCCCGTGCACGTGGTCTGGCACGGCGGCGAGCCACTGCTCGCGGGCCGCGCCTTCTACGAACGGGCCTTCGCGATCCAGGCAGAGCTCGCCCCCGAGGGCTGGACCTGGCTCAACAGCTTCCAGACCAACGGCACCCTGCTCGATGACAACTGGGCCGACTTCCTCGCCGCGAACCACGTCGCGGTCGGCCTCAGCGTCGACGGTGGGCCGGCGACGCACGACGCGCTGCGACACGACCGCCGCGGACGAGCGACCCACCACCGTGTCCTCGACGCGCTGGCCCGCCTGCGCGCGCGAGGGGTCGAACCAGACATCTTGTGCACCGTGAACGCCGCCACCGCGGCGCGACCCCTCGAGGTCTACCGGTACCTGCGCGACCTCGGGGTCACGTGGATCCAGTTCATCCCGATTGTCGCGCGCGACCGCGACGGCGTCGTCACGCCCGAATCGGTCGGGCCGGCCGAGTTCGGGGACTTCCTCATTGCGATCTTTGACGAGTGGGTCCGGCACGACATCAACCGCCTGGTCGTCCAGGGGTTCCTCGAGGGCCTCTTCGTCACCACCAACGGCCGTGGCACGTTGTGCGTCACCGCAGAGACCTGCGGCCAGGTACTCGCGATCGAACACGACGGCGGTGTCTACACCTGTGACCACTTCGTCGACCCCGAGCACCGCCTCGGGTCGGTGCTTACCGACCAACTGCTCGACCTCGCGTCGTCGCCCGCCCAGGTCGCCTTCGGCCAGGCCAAGCGCGACGCGTTGCCGGCCCAGTGTCAGCGATGCCCCGTCCTATCGTTCTGCCACGGGGGCTGCCCGAAGGACCGCTTCACCCTGAGCGAGGACTCAGAGCCCGGGCTCAACTACCTCTGCGAGGGATTCCGACGCTTCTACACCCACGCGCGCGCGAACCTCGAGCGCATGGGTGAGCTCGTGCGCGTCGGCACCCGACCGTCGAGCATCATGGGCGAGCTCGCCGACGACGAGGCCCGTCGCGAGCGCCGCTTCCAGCTCGCGGGCCGCAACGACCCGTGCCCCTGCGGCAGTGGCCGCAAGTACAAGCACTGCTGTCTCACCACCCGCCAGACGCGACCCTAACGCCTGGGATGACCGCGCGACTCGATCGCGCTACGACGGCAACGTGACGCCCAGCTCCACGAGCAGCTGGCGCACTCGAGCGTCGATGTCGTCGACGATCCGCTCGACGACCTCGCGCGGCTGGCCGGCCGGGTCCTCGACCGTCCAGTCGAGGTAGCGCCGCCCGGGGAACACCGGGCACGTCTCGCCACAGCCCATCGTGACCACCACGTCGGCGTCGCGAACGAGCTCACCG
This sequence comes from Actinomycetes bacterium, assembly GCA_021837305.1. Classification (GTDB taxonomy): domain Bacteria; phylum Actinomycetota; class Acidimicrobiia; order Acidimicrobiales; family RAAP-2; genus RAAP-2. The sequence goes on along the minus strand of JAKBGV010000044.1, from coordinate 8,924 downwards.
GTGAGCAGGGTCGGCGTCTCGGCGTCCGTGTCGATCCCGCGACCCGCGAGGACCGCCGCCACCATCGGGTTCACCGACGGGTCGGGCTCGGAGCCGGCCGACAGCACGGTCACCGACCCCTTCGCGTACCACTCGGTCAGGCGCTTGGCCGCGACGGAGCGACCGGAGTTGTGCACGCACGCGTAGAGCACCACGGGCGGTCGCGACCGCATCGACTCGGAAGTGGCATCACTCGTCACAGGGCCTCCTTCGCGTAGAACCGCCGTCTCGCCCACTGGGCGAGGTACACCAGCGCGATCAACGCTGGCACTTCGATGAGCGGTCCGACCACGCCGGCCATCGCCTGACCCGAGGTGACCCCGAAGGTGCCGATCGCCACTGCGATCGCGAGCTCGAAGTTGTTGCCGGCCGCGGTGAAGGCAAGCGTGGCGGTACGCGCGTAGGGCAGTCGGAGGGCGACGCCGAGCGCGAAGGACCCAATCCACATGATCGCGAAGTAACAGAGCAACGGCACCGCGATGCGCACGACGTCGAGCGGCCGGTGCGTGATCGTGTCGCCCTGCAGGGCGAACAGCACGACCACGGTGAACAGCAGCCCGTAGAGGGCGAGGGGGCCAATGCGCGCCAGGAACGCCCCCTCGTACCAGGTTCGGCCGCGCGTACGCTCGCCGATCCGGCGGGTCACGTAGCCCGCCACGAGCGGGACCCCGAGGAAGATCAGGACGCTGCGCGCGATTGTCCACATCGACACGTCGACACTCGCGCCCGAGAGACCGAGCCAGTGCGGCAACACCTCGAGGTAGAAGTAGCCCAGTCCGGCGTAGGCGACGATCTGGAAGATCGAGTTGACCGCCACGAGCACGGCCGCTGCCGTCGCGTCGCCACAGGCGAGGTCGTTCCAAATCAGCACCATGGCGATGCACCGCGCCAGTCCGATGAGGATCAGACCCGTGCGGTAGGCGGGCAGGTCAGCGAGGAAGATCCAGGCTAGGGCGAACATAACGAGTGGACCGATGAGCCAATTGAGGATCAACGAGGTCACGAGGAGACGACGATCGGCGGCCACGAGACCGACCTCGCCGTAGCGGACCTTGGCGAGGACCGGGTACATCATCACGAGGAGCCCAATCGCGATCGGCAGGCTCGTACCCGCGACCTGCACGTGGTTGAGCGACTGATTGAGCGTCGGTATCAGTCGACCGAGCACGAGACCGACCACCATGGCCGAACCGATCCACACCGGTAGGAAGCGATCGAGACGACTGAGCCGTCGAATCGACGCCTCCATCGTCGTGAGTTCCGGTGTCGTCATCGCCTGTTTCCCGTCGTAGCGAGCCCGTGCGCCCGGCGCCGATGGTAGTCGGCTCGCCAATCGGTCGAAGGTGGCCGCGTTGCGTTGCTCCTGGGTGACGGCTTCATTGACCGACGCCCTAGAAGCTGAGTACGGCCGCGCCGTCGAGGGCGAATCGGATGAAGGCGTCGCGTGCGAACTCGAGGGTCACGCCCCGTGATGTCAACGCGTCGTCCTGGTTGTTCGCGATGGCGGCGTTGACACAAGCTCCGCCGCGCACGCCCGCGCCAACCAGAGCGTCGATCTGCTCTCGGAACTCGGCTCGCACCGGGTCCGTACTCGCCTCGGTGATCGCCGTTTGGGCCGGTCCGAAGCAGAAGACTTCGAGGTCGACCCCGGCGTCAGGCGCCGCCTGGCGAACGCGCTCGGCCACGTGGGACCCGGCGTTGAGTGAGTCGTTGTCGCCGTGGAACAGAAAGATGACGGTCTTGGCCATGACACGCTCGCAATCACGCTCGAAGGGTCTCTCGCATCGGCGACCTTATCATCGTTTATCGACGATGAGCGATTATTGCTGGTCAGAGTGAGCCCGCGGCCGCCTTGAAGGCGGCCAGTCCCGCGACGTTGAGACAGTAGGACGTACGTGGTCCTTCGATCTCACCCTGGATGAGACCGGCATCACGAAGTATTCGTAGGTGCTCAGAGACCGTCGACTGCGCCAAGGGTAACTCGGCGACCAGGTCCCCCGTGACACACGCACGTCGTTCCGCGAGCAGCCGCAGGATCCGGAGACGGACGGGATGACCCAACGCCTTGGCCATCGCAGCGAGTCGCTCATCGTCGATCGCGTAGTCGGCGCCGTCGGCGCACGGCTTCACGCACGCGCCCCCCTCGAACTCAGTCTCGAGATCGCTCACGGACTCATCCTAAATCGCCTCGACCCGTCACTTCGGGCGTCGCAATCGGCTCGGTTCCCGTTGTCCTTCAGGGCGTCGTCGTTAGGGTGGTTCCAGCCTCGTCGATCGGCAAGGCGGTCCAGACGATGCTGACGCCGGTGGTCGAGCGCTCCAGTCGTAGATAAGGCCTCAGGGAGCGAGCCAGTGCGAGCGCCGCCACGCCCGAGGCCACGATCGGGTTCGGGCCATGGTCACCGAGCACGACCGCGTAGGCCGTGATCGTCTGGGTACCGACCACGAAGTTGATCGCCATGACGTCACAGCCACCGGCGGCACCGGTGAACCCCGACTTCACCCCAATGACGCCGCCCTCGCCGACGAACGGAGTGTAGGAGGTCACCACACCGGCGCCGGGCAACGCCACCTGGGGCAGTGTCACGATGTCACGCACGATCGGCTCGGCGTTCATGAGGTCGATGGCGAGGATTGTCTGGTCTCGCGCGGTCGAAACATCTCGGCCGTCGATGCCGGTGACCTCGACATAGTGCGTCGAGCGCAGTCCGAGCACGTGCGCGTCACGGTTCATGACTCTGATGAAGGTCGCGTTGCTCCACCCCGTCATCTCGACCAACATGTGCGCGTAGTCACCCGCCGAGTGCACGAGTAGTCCGCGTAGCAGTGTTCCCTCACAGAGGGTCATCCCCTGTACGAGGCGAACGTTGGACTGATCCGTCGCAAGGTCGTTCTGGTAGATGGCGAAGTCGCCCGCGCTCACGACACGGCAGGGACCACGTTGGTTGATTGTGAGCGGTAGCCGATGCAGGATGACCCACGTGGTCATCAGCTTGGTGATGCTGGCAATCGGCAGTTGAGGTTGGTTGGGTGACGTAGCAAAGATCCGCAGCTGCGGTATTGAGATCGCCGAGCTCAGACCACTGGGCCAGGGGATGACCGCGCGACGGGGGATCGTGGTGGTCGTGGTCGAGGCCGGCACCGTTGTGGTCGTGGTCGAGGCCGGCACCGTTGTGGTCGTGGTCGAGGTCGGCACCGTTGTGGTCGTGGTCGAGGTCGGCACCGTTGTGGTCGTGGTCGAGGTCGGCACCGTTGTGGTCGTGGTCGTTGCAGCGGCGGGCCTCGCCGAGAACGCCCCAGCCGGTTCCACGACGAGGAACGTCGCGATGACCACGCTCGAGAGGGAGAGCGCCACCACGCCCCAACGGCGATTCGACAAGGCACTCACCGCATCACTGTACTGGTACGTCGCCGCCGACAGGGTTCACACAGTCGACCGATCAACCTGAAGGAAGGCTTCGTTCCGTGTGGGGAATGTGGGGCCTGACGCTGGAAGCACGGGCGCGACCAGTAATCTTGCTTTGTGAACACCCGCAAGCATCGCGCGTTGGCGCCGCTCCTCGCGTCGACCACCTTAGCCGGGTTAGTCCTGATGGCAATACCCGCAGCGGCATCCTCCAGCGAACGAACGACGGCCGCGGGCTCCATCGCAAACGTACCATACTCGATCGTCCTCGAGGACCAGTTCCTCGCCACGCTGCACTACCTGCCGGTCGCGTTCGTGCCGACGGTGCGTCGGCCCACACCAACCACGACGTCGACAACGACCACGGTACCGACCACGACCTCGTCGACCACCACCACGACGACGACCCCGACGACGATCTCGGCGTCCACGTCAACGACCCTCTCGGCGTCGGCCACGAGTAAGCCGGCGACCCGGACCCGACGCGTCGTACGGTGGCCCGCCGCCTTGTCTCGCCGGAGCGGCCGATTCGTCTGGCGGTTCCCCGCCCTGCCCGCCACCTTCCGGTCGCAGTGGCGGACCGGAAACATCAACATCGTGCTGACCGGTGCACTCATGCGATTCCAGAACGTGCATAACCTGCCGGTGACAGGGAACATGGACACCACCACGTGGCTCACGTTGTTGCGCGCCGTGCTCGCTCGCCAGTACAACCCGACCAGCTACAACCTCGTCTACGTCCAAGAGGCGCTCCCCCAGCACTTGACGCTCTTCCAGAACGGCCACCCGACGTTCTCCACCCTCGTGAACACCGGCATCGCGGTCTCGCCGACCCAGATCGGCACCCACGCCGTCTACCTGCGCTACACCAGTCAGACCATGTCGGGCACTAATCCCAACGGCACCCACTACAGCGACCCGGGCATCCCGTGGGTCTCGTACTTCTACGGCGGCGACGCCCTCCACGGTTTCATTCGTGCCACCTACGGCTGGCCCCAGAGTCTCGGCTGCGTCGAGATGCCCTTCGCTGACGCACACACCCTGTGGCCACAGACGCCACTCGGCACGATGGTCACCGTCCAGTAGGGCGATTCGAAGACCACAACGACCGGCCCGACGAAGTGCATCGGCGTAAAGACGTGGTCTTTGCCAGACTGTCGTCACTACTCAGCCCGGCGCCGCCGACCCCGCACGATGTCAGTCCCTCGGTAAGGTCCGCGCAATGACCTTGGTCACGCGATGACTAGCGGGAGTTTCCGGGATATCCGTTTGCTGCTCCCCATCCTGACTGGTCAGGAGTTGTATTCGTCGAGACTGGTTGTATTACCTAACTCAGCGCTTCGGGGCGTAGGCCTGAAGGCCGAATAGGTCGTAGAGGCGCTGCTGGGTGGGGTCCATCTCGGTGAGCAGCCGCCGGGCCCGGGGTCGGCCACGGTCTCCCTTGTAGAACAAGACGGTCTCTTGGATCCCCGCGAGGGTGGCGAGCATCTCGCGCACGCTCATGTCCAGGCCCGACCGGCGCACCTCTCGGGCCATCAATTTCGCGACCGCCAGCGCGAGCACGCAGTGGAACGCGTGCACGCGGATCTTCGAGTCGGTCCAGTGGAACATCGGCGAGAAGGAGACCACCTGGTGGTCCTTCATCTGGCGGGTCTGGATATTCACCGCGACACCGTGGTGGCCTGTTGTCGAGTCCACCATCAGGGTCGACGTGTGGCCCTGACGAAGGGAACCTTCGCCACTACGACCAAGTGTCTGAGAGAGCTGGCCGATTGGTTGAGCGAGGCGTCGGTGACCACGATTGCCATGGAAGCCACCGGTGTGTACGGGAAACCCGTCTACTACTCGCTGGAGGGCCGCTTCGATGAGATTTGGTTGTGCAACGCGCAGTACGTGAAGAACGTTCCCGGTAGAAAGGCTGACCGCAACGACGCCGAGTGGTTGGCCGACTGCTCGAGCGCCTCGGTCTTAATTCCAGCGACCTCGATGACCTGGTGGTGGACGAGAAGCGCGAAGAGGCGACGGAGCTCAACGCCGAGTGCGTCGAGTCCCAGATCGATTATCGCATCAGTCGCTTAGGTGCCGACGGGTTTGAGACCACGCTGCGAGCCGCCACGCCGGGTGAGACGAAGCTGGACTTTAGCTAAGACCCGAACCTGCACTGGCGGTCCGGGCGCCAGGCTCTAAGTCTTCGCTTGCCTTCGTAACTCACCACTTGACTTGGGTAGCGGTTCGCTGCCCGATTGCCGCTAACCATGGTGCGGTGCCGAGAGCAACACTCGAGCCAGCGGGGAGTGATTGACCACCGTACCACCGAGGAACTCGTAATGGCTGTTTCCGTAGCTGGCTGCGACCACGATGTTGTGGACATCCTCCAAGCCGCGCGCGGCGGCGAAATAGAGCACGGCCACGACGCCAGCCGCAATGAACGACCAGGCGTAGCGGTTCGCAAACTTCAGGACCACGACGACGAGAATCGGGACGAGCAGTATCGGTAGCACAATGGTGCCGTTCCCGAAGTGGTTGAACACCCATGCCACGAGGAGGTCTGCCTCGACACCCGTCCAGCCACGCGGCACGTACTGCGTCGTAAGAACGTCGCTAATCGACGCTACGACGAACGCCGCCAGCGGCACCATGTACTTTCAACGCAAGATAGAGAACTCCGGTCGCGCCGCAATTGGTTCCAGGGTGGTCATAGTGGCTCCTCCGCCTACTGCCGAACGTGGTCGTCCCGCGATTACCACTGTCGGCGCGCGTGGGCCCAGGAACAACCACAATCCAAGGACTTACGACGTCCCGTGTGCCCGAGACCGCAACTATGGCACTGTGGGGAGTATGAAGATCCCCCTGCGCGTACAGAGCACCAAAGCCAAGATCGCGCTGCTCGCCAGCGCGCTCGTTGCTGTCGTCGTGATCGGCACCGCCGGCGCACTGTCCTCCACTCCGTCACACACGGTCACGTCGACCTCGACGACCGTTACTCCCACGACCAAGACCACCGTCGCCCCCAAGACCACCGTCGCCCCCAAGACCACCGTCGCCCCCAAGACCACCGTCGCCCCCAAGACCACCGTCGCCCCCAAGACCACCGTCGCCCCCAAGACTCCTCCGTCTACGACCGCACCACGGCCGCCCAAGCCCACCCCTACGCCCGCTCCCTACTATGGTCCTGGTGGTTCCGTCACTCCATCGGGTACCAAGATCCCGGGTGGTCCCACGTACGACGTCGGCGTCAACCCGATCGTGGTCCCCACTTACCCCGGCGGCTGAGTTGCACCGGGCATCGTAGCCCTCCAGTTTCTCTCGTACTCCGCACGGGTCTCGTCAGACTTTTCCCGGTCGCCCGTGGTGAAAAGGACCAACTTCGTGTATTCGTCCCATAGTTCAGTCAGGGTGAGGGTCCCTTTGTCGAAGTTCGGGGAATTGCGCATGTTCTTCTCACGGGCTTCTGCTTCGAACTAGACACCAAGTCTCCGGGCCTCAGCTTTGGTCGATGCCTTTACCGCGCTTTCCGCACTTCTCACGTGCGATATACGTCCCCCACTCAGCGATAGCTGTCGCTTGACATACCCAGTAAATCCAGGAGTTGGAGTTGCTGCGGGGTGAGAGTGGGAGAGAAGGTCTGCACCAGGTGGCCCTCGGCGTCCAGGAGGTGGTGACGGGTGGTGCCCTTAAAGAGTTCGAAGATGCGCGCGGCGCTCGGTGCCGAACACGCACGAGCCTCCGGGTAGATGTCGAGGTTGGTGATGCCCCGATCGACCATGGCACGACGAACCAGCAACTCGACGAGCGCACGCACCAACAGCGCGATGAACTGACAGGCCATGAGACCCTCGATGCGCGCGTTGTCGTGCAGGAACATCGGGGCGACGACCTGATCACTCTTCAATTGGTGGTGGCGACGCTCGAGGTGAGGTTGACGCTTGTAGGCGACGAGCAGCTCGGCTTCACTCATGGTCCGGTCGTTCGTAACCAGTGGCCAGCAGCCGTCGCTCTTCGCGTCACGAGCGACGAGGTCCTCGTTGACGAAGAAGCGCAGGCGATGGCGCCGGCGCGTCACGCGCCGGTAGCGGGTGTTCGCGCCGGGCCGCCCGCGCGACTCCTGGCGCACGCGCACCTCCTCGTGCTCTTCTAACGCGAAGTCCACCCAGCGCGCCGAGGACGTCGCGGCGAGCACCGCGCGTCCCGCCGCTTCGATCGCGACCGGGTCCTTCAGCCTGGTCTTGGGTGAGAGGAGGCGTTGGTTGAGCTGGTCAATGCCCGCCAGGCCCGCCGCGATGCGCGTCCGCCTCGTCTCGGCGTCGCGCTCGAGCTTGGCACTCGAGTGGCACCAGATCACCCGGTAGCCCTCGGCGCTCGGCCAGGGAGCAGCCACGGTGCGATAGACGTTCGCCGCGCCGCCCTCGTAGCGAGCGGGGCGGGTGAAGGCCTCGGTCCAGTCGGGCTCGTGGGTGACCAGCCAGTCGCGCATGGCTTCGTCCTCGTTTCGCGTGCGCGCCAGCACCGAGACGAAACGACCCTGGTGAGCGTCGATGTAGTCCATGTTCTTTCGCGTGGCGAGCTTGGCGTCGGCCACGTAGAGGAACGCGGTGTCATTGAACAGCGCGCAGAGTGAACGCCAGGTCTCGATGTGCGTGGTCGAGTCCTCGGTGTTGCCGTGGGCGACGCGGTGCGCGACCGGGACGGCGCCGTCGGCCGTCGTCGTGAGGATGTAGACGAGTTGCAAAAGGTCCGGTCGGTGGTCCTTGGAGTGTCCCCTCGCCGGCACCGCCGCCTGCTTGCCCCCGCGCAGGGCCACGGCGTCCTGGTAGGCACCATGCAGCACGATCGAGGTGGAGTCGTTGTGCAGTTCGCTGACGTCGACGTTGAAACGCTCGACGGCGCGCAGCACCAGCACGTTCAACAGCGTCGAGCGGTCCGCGTCAAAGAGTGACCAGAGCGCTCGGCCCACGCGATCATCGTTCAAGAGCGGGACCTCGAGGGTGGCGAGACCCAGCAGGTTCGCGTCGAGGGTTCTCGCCCACTCGCCCAGTGCGTAGAGCGGGGCGTGATCGAGCGACAGGTTCGCCACCACCGCCGAGAGACAACGCGCCGGGGCGAGGCGCACCCGTGGGTCGCGAGCGGGCACGTGGGTGTCGAGCAGCTCATCGAGCCCGAGACGACCCGTCACGTGCTGGACGATCGGCAGCGCGTCGAGCACTTCGTCACGCAGCGTGAAGCCGCCGGCGGGGGTGCTTGCGTTCACGTCCAACACTGTATACAGTGTTGGACGTGAACGGGTGGATGGTGCGACGATGACCACGCGCGACGAGGAGCGCGCGGCGCGCGCCCGCGCACGAGTGCGCGACTTTTTGGCGGGCGAGCCTCGCGTGTTGGCGGGCAGTCTCGTCGAGCGCTCGATGATTTGCGGCAAGGCGAACTGTCGCTGCCACGACGAGCCGCCCCAGCTCCACGGACCCTACGCCCAGTGGAGCTA
>JAKBGV010000005.1 GCA_021837305.1 Actinomycetes bacterium | reverse complement strand
GATGCCGTCGAGGGGCGCGACCACCCCGACGTCGGTGCGGCTGCGTAAGCTCATCCTGGATCAGCCCACGCTGGCCTGGAGACGTAAACGAGTCAAGTCGCTGGTCTGTTCCTGCGTCGGCCTAAGAGGCTGTGTTCTATTTGGCGTGTGCGCCAGGAGCCACGACCGTCACCATCAAGTCGTGGCCTATTCGAGTGACCTGACCGATGACCAGTGGAAGATACTGGAACCCTTGCTACAGGTTTCCTCCAAACGAGGCCCGAAGCACGGAAATGACATTCGCCACGTCGTCGACGCGATGCTCTACATCTCACACACCGGGTGCCAGTGGCGCTTCCTGCCCGGGGAGTTCGGTCCGTGGACCCGGGTCTGGTCCCAGTTTCGCCGGTGGTCGAGGAACGGAACGTGGACGCGGGTACTCACCGCATTGCACGCGTCGACGCGCGCGGCTCTCGGTCGCAAGGACCCGCGACCCTCAATGGTCGTCATCGATACCCACCTCGCCCGCGGGGCCTCGAACGGGGGTGTCACCTTCCACAACCAAGGTGGTCCTTATGGCCGCACCAACGGGGCCAAGCGCATTGTCTGCGTGGACGTCACCGGTCTGCCGCTCTGTGTGCGAGTCGTCCCCGCCTCGACGTCCGAGGCGAATGCCGTCGAACAGATACTCGACGACCTCGCCCGAACCGGAGCGGACGAGCGATTGGAGCTCGTGCTCGTGGACCGGGGCACCGCGCAGTCGGCAGCTAATCGGTTGTCGGCAAGTTCAACTACGAGGTTCGCCGGGTTGGATGGGACGAGCTGCCACGCAACGAGCACGGTGCCAAGGTCTTTCGCCCCATCCGCCACGCCTGGCGAGTTGAGGTGGCCCACGGCCACCTCGTGCGACGGCGCCGTCTGGCGCGCTGCTTCGAGAACACGGTGACCTCAGCCACCGGGTGGCTGCACGTCGCTTCCATCAGCGAGCTCCTTCGGGCGCTGTGCTGAACTCGTAGGTCGTGCGGCACCGCAATGGACAACCCCGTTGAGCGGACGCGGCGGAGCTCTTCAGTCCGAGTGGACAGCACCTTCGTCGCTGGCCGCGATTGCGAAGACTCGCGAGTCTCGCCACCCTCCACGAACTCGGAGGTGGTCTCGTATTGTCCTTTCGAAGTGCATTCCCGCCTTCTCCAAGACTCGCGCCGAAGCGAAGTTATCGGGATGACACGTCGCCGTTATCCGGCGTAGTCCCAACTCGTCGAATCCGAAGACGATGAGTCGACGGGCTACTTCGGTGGCGTAGCCGTGTCCCCACGAGTCCCTCGCCAGAACGTAGCCAAGTTCGCCTGTCGACTGCCTGTCGATAATCGTGAGGTTGACGGCGCCGATCAGCTCATCGTCGAGAGTCGCGACGGCGAGGGTGAATGAAATTCGTGGCTCTCGGGCCGCCTCGCGAGCGACCTCGCTCAGATACGTCGCGGTGTCGGCCAGCGAGTTGGGTCCCCAAGTGGTGTACCGGGTCACGTCTTCGTCTGATCCATACCGGTGAACTGCGATTTCGTCGTCGAGCCGGAACTCGCGAAGCGTGAGCCGTTCGGTCCGAAGTTCCATACCCCTCATTGTGCCCCGAACTCATCCTCGCGCCCGTTGCACGAATCAACTCAGTCGCTCACGGAGTTGTCTTGCTCGGCCAATCGCTGAACCGGTGTATCTCCCCCTCACTGATCGTTCCCCGCGACCCGTGTTACACCTCGTCCCCATACTGGGCGCAGTGGCCTCACGACCGACGATCCCGATCTTCTCGCACACCGGTCAGGTCCTCTCTCGCGCTGTCACCTTCCAGTTCGCCCTCGACCCGAACGTCGAGCAGAGAACCCTGCTCGCCAAGTGCGCGGGGGCTCGCCGCTTCACCGTGAACCACCACCTGGCCCGGGTGAAGGCGAACCTGGACGCCAGATCGGCCGAGCGAGAATCTCTCTCGGAGGGTGGAGATCCACTGGAACCGTCAACTCCCTCGCTGTCCTGGTCCGCCTTCTCCTTCATCAACGAGTTCAACGCGTGGAAAAACGGGGAGTCCGTTGACTCACCCGTCAACGAAGATGGCAGTCGCGGCCTCGTCTGGCGACACGAGTTGCCTAGTGACGTCTTCGAGTGCGCGAGCGTGGACGCCGCCCGGGCCCTCGAGAACTTCGCTGCGTCAAGACGGGGCGAACGCAGTGGCGCTGCTGTTGGATTCCCCCGCTTCCAGGCGAAGGGCAAGGTAACGCCGAGCTTTCGGCTGCGCAACCGCGCGACGCCAGGTCGGGCGCCCGCGAGCCAACCCGTCCGCTTCAGCGATCCCTCGCACTTGCGACTACCCAAGTTCGGACCAGTCAAGGTCTTCGGCCCCACCCGCAAGGTTCGCCGGATGATCGACTTGGGTCGCTTTCACGTCTATTCGGCCACCCTCACCCAGCGGGCTGGTCGCTGGATCGTGTCACTCACCGGCGTCGCCGCCGAACTTCATCAGGCTGAGCGCAGCCGTTCCAATCGTCACGCCGTTCCCGTTGGAGTCGACCGAGGGATCATCTCCCTCTGCGTCGTCGCCGACGCGAACGGTGCACCCTTCGAGCGCTTCGAGGGGGTGACAACACTGAAGCAAGCGCTGCAATCGCTCAAGGCGGCCAACCGGGCCCTGGCCAGAACCACACCGGGGTCCAAGGGCCGCCAGCGAGCGAGGGCCCGACTCGCGAAGACTCATCGAAAGGTCGCCAACACCCGGCGACACCTGGTCCACCAGGCCTCCAAGACCATCGTGGACCGATGTCAGGTCCTCGTCATCGAGGACTTGAACGTCGCGGGCATGGTGAAGAACCGCCATCTGGCAAGCTCCATCTCGGACGCCGCCATGGGCGAGCTCTCTCGCCAACTCCTCTACAAGGCCCGCTGGCACGGGGTCGAGGTCCGAGTGGCCGACCGATGGTTCCCCTCGTCCAAAACGTGCTCGTGCTGTGGCGTGGTCAGAAACGACCTCGACCTGTCGACGCGGACCTACTCGTGTGGGGTCTGCGGACTAGTGATTGACCGAGACCTCAACGCGGCGATCAACCTGGCTCGCTGGCGACCCAAGGAGTCCTCCGCGGTGACACTGTTGGAACCAACGCGCGCTCTGCTTCTCTCTACTGCCTGATCCTTCACGGATCTGCACCGCGAAGCACGTGGGAAGAGCCGATCGTCACCCGCACAACCATCACGGCAACGTGATGAGGGCCCTGGGTCGGAACCGAGCACTCAGACGATTCATCGTTTGGGACGTCGGACGGTGAGCAAGCACCGCTGGACCACTAGGTTCAGTTGGTCAAGGCGAACCGGTGGGTCCAAATAGGACACACGCTGTAAGACGTCATCCCTCCCAGACCCACCAGGGCGCGTGCGTGCTCGATCTCGCCCAGGTGGCGTAACCCGTGCTGGTAGATCCAGCATTCGACGCCGTCGAGTCGCGTGATTCCAGCCGGACCGGCGACACGCGCTGAGAAGGTTGAGGCAAGCGTCTCAGGCAGCGGGCGGGCGACAACGATCTCGTCAAGCGTCGTTGGGTCGAAGCGGGCGAGCCACTCCTCGGTGCGGGCGAAGACGGTCGCCTGGTAGTCGCGGTAGGCGTCCCAGTTGCCAATCCGCTGCGCCATCATCTCCTCAACAGTGCGGTTCTTGCCGTGGTCGACGACTCCGAGTTCAAGACGAGCGGCCCAGTCGTCACTCCAGACGGGGGCACCCGCACCCAGTAGGAGAGCCGCTCCGTCCTCGATATGGACGGCGTGGAAGAGCGAGAAGGCGATCGGCAGCACACCGGGACGCTCGACGTGATTGACGTGACCGACATCCATCGTGGACGTGGCCTGCTCGTAGAGCGAGTGCATGGCCCGCATCCGGCGCCCCAACGAGTCGAGAACGAGATCCATCCCTACTCCTTTCCCATCTCGGCGCGCAGGGTCGCGGCGGCGTCACGCGCCGAGGGGCGCGCACGCACGTGGAAGGCGATCCGCTCGATCAGCCCGGTGAAGCGGAACGGTGGTTCGTAGTCGCGCGTGATGGGCGCGTGGGTGTCACACCCGATGTCGAGTCCCGAGGAGCCGAGGATCCTCACGAACTGGGGAATGGCCCCCTTGCCGAGCGTCCGCTCGTCGACTCCGAGCGTGACGTGGCCGCGCGCGCCCTCGCGCACGAAGTTCACCCACAAGCGGTGCCGGCCAGCCTCGACGTCGAGCGGGGCACGCACGCGCCCCTCGCGGCCGAGGGCGTTGTAGTTGAAGTGGACCTCCCCGCCGAGGAGGAACCAGCCGATGCCGAGATCGCCGCCGCCGCGCGCGAAGAGGACGCCCTCGCTGGTGGGCTCGAGCACGACGTCGGCCTCGACGAGCCAGTCCCGTCCGCCGAAGGCCGGGGCGGCCTCGCTCGGGACGCGAGAGATCGGCGGGTGGTAGACGTAGTCGCGTCGGGCGTGCACGGTCCCCGGACGAGGCGGGGCCGTGAAGAGCTCGATGCCCCGGTCGTCGAGGGGCAGCACGCCGTAACGCTCGGCCTCCTCCCACCACCGCTCGCGCAGCTCACGGGCGCGACCCGGGTAATCGGCGGCGAGGTTGTGGCACTCCGAGAAGTCCTCATCGAGATGGTAGAGAGCCCACTGATCGTCCTCGAAGGGCTGGCCAGCGGGGTGGTAGGTGGTCACCTTCCAGCCCTCGTGGTAGAGGCCCCGGTGCCCGAGCTGCTCGAAGTACTGAGTCGAGCGGGTGGATGCGGTCGGGTCGTCGAAGGTGGCGCGCAGCGAAGATCCGTGGAGGGGGATCTGCTCCACCCCGCGGTAGGTCGCGGGCATGGTGGCCTCGGCGACGTCGAGGATGGTGGCCGCAACGTCGACGGCGTGCACGAACTGGGGGCGCCGCTCACCCCTCGCCGCGAAGCCGCCGGGCCAGTGGATGACGAGGGGGTCTCGCACCCCGCCGCCGTAGGTGTTCTGCTTGTACCACTTGAGCGGGGTGTTGCCCACCTGGGCCCAGCCCCAGGGGTAGTTGGAGTAGCCCCGTGGGGTCCCCACGTCGTCGAGCCGCGTGGCCACCAGCTCGTCGAGGTCGTCGGCAAGCAGGTTGAAGTACGAGAACTCGTTCATCACCCCGTAGGGCCCGCCCTCCTGGGAGGCGCCGTTGTCCGAGCAGACGATGAGCAGGGTGTTATCGAGCTGGCCGATCCGCTCGAGGTAGTCGACGAGACGGCCGACCTGGGTGTCGGTGTGCTCGAGCATTGCGGCGAAGGCCTCCTGCGTGCGGAGCGAGAAGAGGCGCTGGCTCTCAGTGAGCTCGTCCCATGGGGGGACGCCGGGGTTTCGCGGGGCGAGCACGGTGCCCTCGGGAATCACCCCCATCGCGAGCTGGCGCCGATACACGCGCTCGCGCACGACGTCGTAACCGTCGTCGAAGCGTCCCCGCCACGCGGCCAAGTAGTCGTTGGGGGCGTGGTGGGGCGCGTGCTGGGCGCCGAAGGCGAGGTAGGTGAAGACGGGTCGGTCGGGGTAGAGGCCCGTGGAGTCAGCGAAAAATCGCATGGCCCGGTCGACGAGGTCCTCAGAAAGGTGGTAGCCCTCCTCGGGGGTGCGCGGAGGGTCGACGGGGTGGTTGTCCTCGGTGAGCTCGGGGTAGAACTGGTCGGTCTCGCCGTTGAGGAAGCCATAGAAGCGGTCGAAGCCTTTGGCGAGGGGCCAATGGTGGAAGGGGCCGGCCGCCGAGGCCTCGTCCATCGGCGCGAGGTGCCACTTGCCCACCATGAAGGTGGCGTATCCCCGATCGCGCAGTACCTCGGCCACGGTGGCGGCCGAAGGCGAGATCGCGCCGCGCATGTTGGGGAACCCAGAGTTCCAGTTCGCGATCGCCCGCATGCCTACGCTGTGGTGGTTGCGCCCAGTAAGGAAGCAGGCTCGCGATGGCGAGCAGAGGGCCGTCGTGTGGAAGCCCGTGTACTGCAGGCCGTTGCGGGCCAGCCGGTCGATGGTCGGGGTCGCGATATCCGAGCCATAGCAGCCGAGGTGGGCGAAGCCGGTGTCGTCGAGGACGATGAGGACCACGTGGGGCCGGCCGAGGGCCGGTGGTGCGGGCGGCCACCACGGAGTCGACTCGCGGTAGGTCGGCCCAATCACCCCGCCGAAGTCCGGCTCGCTCGTCGCTCCCATCGCTCCCCTCTCCAGACTCAGTGTAGATATTGACAGTCGCATTGCCAATACCTAACGTACGGTCATGATGGTAGAGCCGAGGGGCCTGATGTGGTGCTAGTCGAGGGCGCCCTTGACGGCCGCCACCAGCGGCGGGTCGCCAACCGCGCCGCCGTGCTCGACGCCCTGGTCGGGCTCTGGCGCGACGGCCACTACGACGCCCGCGCCACCGAGATCGCCGAACGGGCCGGGCTCTCGTCCCGGTCCCTCTTTCGCTACTTCGACGACCTTGACGACCTCGTCCGCGCGGCCGTCGAGCACGTGCTCACCCTCGTCGGCGACGACGGCGTCCTCGACGCCCGACCGTCGGACGCGACCGCCTTCAAGGTGCGGGCCCTGCTCGCCGGACGCGACCGCCTCTTCGGGGTCGCCGGGGTGGCTGCCCACGCGGCCCGTCTCGCTCAGCACCGATCGACCATCGTGACCGATCGCATCGCCGCGACGCGGCGGTGGGCCCGCGAGCAGGTCGCCGACCTCTTCGCACCAGAGTTAGCGACGGCGTCCGAGGGAACCCTCGACCTCGTCGACCTGCTCACCTCCTTCGAGACCTGGGAGTTGCGCCAAGGCATGGATTCCGCAACGCGGCGCTCGACCGAGTCCCTCCTCGCCACCACGTTGACCGACCTACTCACCCGGGAGGGACGATGAGACTGCTGCGCACGCCCGACGAGCGATTCGAGAACCTACCCGGATTCCCCTTCGCTCCGCACTACGCAACGGTCGGGGACGAAATCCGCGTGCACTACCTGGACGAGGGACCCGCCGACGCAGAGGTCGTCGTGCTGCTGCACGGCGAACCCTCGTGGTCCTACCTCTACCGCACGATGCTTCCGGCCCTCGTTGACGCCGGGCTGAGGGTCGTCGCGCCGGATCTCGTCGGGTTCGGCCGCTCCGACAAGCCGGCCGATCGCGCCGACTGCTCCTACGCGCGCCACGTCGCCTGGATGCGCGAGCTCCTCGTCGACCGACTCAACCTCACTCGAGCGACCCTGTTCGGGCAGGACTGGGGCGGGCTGATCGGCCTGCGGGTCGTCACCGGCTCACCCGAGCGCTTCGCCCGTGTCGTTGTCGCCAACACTGGGTTGCCGACTGGGGACCAGCGGATGTCGGAGGCCTTCACGGCGTGGCAGACCTACGCACGCACTTCGCCGACCTTCCCCGTCGGGCGAATCGTGGCCGGCGGGTGCGCCGAGCCTCTCGCTGAGGATGTCGTCGCCGCCTACGACGCGCCCTTCCCCGACGACTCCTACAAGGAGGCGGCCCGTATCTTCCCGAGCCTCGTGCCCACCACGCCCGACGACCCGGCCGCGCCCGACAACCGCGCCGCGTGGGAGGTCCTACGCGCTTGGCACCGGCCGTTGCTTTGCGCCTTCTCGGACCGCGACCCGATCACGGCGGGGGGCGACCGGCCCTTTCGGGAACTCGTGCCCGGGGCGGTCGGCCAGCCCCACACGACAATCGAGGGCGGTGGTCACTTCCTCCAGGAGGATCGCGGGCCCGAACTGGCGCGCGTCGTGATCGACTTCGTGAGGCGCACGTGAGCGGCGCGCGGGGCTCGGTGCGTCACTACCTGCGCGTCGGCGCGCCGGCAGAGAGGATCTGGCCCCTCATCGGGGACCCCACGCGACTGACCGAGTGGTTCCCGGGGATCACCGACTGCCGCGTCGAAGGGTCCCAGCGAACAATCACCACCGCGACGGGGCTCACGATGGTCGAAGCGCTGCTCACCAACGACCCGCTCGCACACCGGTTCCAGTACCGGATCACCTCGGATCTCGTGCACGAGCACCTCTCCACGATCGACGTCCTCGACCTCGGGGACGGGACCTCGGTCGTCCAGTACAGCTGCGACGCCGACCCAGCGCCGCTCGCCCTCATGATCGCCGGCGGAGCCCTGGACGGACTACGCACCTTGCAACAACTCGTCGAGGAGGAGTGATGGGCCGCAAGATCCTGTTCGTTACCACCGATCAGCAGCGCTACGACACCCTGGGGTGCAACGGGGGCCAGCTAGCGCGCACACCCGTGGTGGACGCCCTTGCCCACGAGGGGATTCGCTACGAGCGAGCCATCCCCCAGTCGGTCGTCTGCATGCCCTCGCGAGCGACGATGATCACCGGCCAGCACCCCTCGACGCACGGGGTGTGGATGAACGGCGTCCCCCTGCCCACCGACGCCCCGTCGGTCGCCGACACGTTACTCCGGGCTGGGTACCGGACGGCCCTCATCGGCAAGGCCCACTTCGAGCCGTACTTCGACGCCTTCGGCCGGTTCCTCGAGAACACACTCGGGAGCGTCGGCACGACGCCCCCCGGGGGCACCCACCGGGGCTTTCAGCACCTTGAGATGGCGACGCACGGCGTGATGGGAAACCTCCACTACGCGCGCTGGATGCGCGAGAACCACCCCGAGATGCTCGGCCAGTTCTACGCCACGGTCGACGCCGACCTCCAAGTGAACTCGGCCGGCGGCGGGGACACCGGAGCACCCCAGGTGAAGGTGAACCAGGTGCCCCGCGACTGGTACCACACCGAATGGGTCGCCGACCGTACGATCGCCTGGCTCGACGGCCTCGACACAGACGAAGACTGGTTCTGCTGGATGAGCTTCCCCGATCCACACCACCCCTGGGACCCGCCCGAGTCCGAGATGGGGCGCGTCAACTGGCGTGACGTCGACCTGCCGGTCGGGTATCCCACCTCACCCGCCGCCCGCGAGGCCCTCCTCGACGCCAAGCCGCGGCACTGGCGCCTCTGGTACGACGGCACGCTGGTGTCGAACTACGAGGCGCCCGCGCGGTGGGTCCCGGCGACGCTCACTCCCGACCAGGTCCGTGAGGTGAACGCCCGTAACGCCGTCGAGGTCGAGCTGATTGACGAGGCCCTCGGCCGCGTGCTGCGAGCGATCGCGGCGCGGGGGTGGGGCGACGACGTCGACGTGATCTTCACCACCGACCACGGGGAGCTCCAGGGCGACTTCGGCCTGCTCTTCAAGGGCCCATACCACGTCGACGCGCTGATGCGCCTACCCCTCATCTGGCGACCGGCCCCTTCGGCCGTTGTCCCGCCGGCGGTGATCCGACGCCCCGTCGGCCTGGTCGACCTCGCGCCGACCTTCTGCACGATCGCCGGCGTCCCGATTCCGAACACCTTCGAGGGAACGGCGCTGCCCACGGACCCCAACGACTCGCGCGACCCCGTGCTCACCGAGTGGGACTCGGCCCTCTTCGGGGTCGACGTGCACCTGCGCACCATCACCCACGACGACGTCGTCTGCACCACGTACCTCCCGGGGACCGTCCACGACGGCACGGAGGGCGAGCTCTACGACCTCGCAGACGATCCCTTGCAGCACGAGAACCACTTCGACGACCGGTCACGACGAGCCCGCCGCGACGACCTGATTGACCAGATGCGCACGCTGCGACCCCCCGAGACCTCGCCGCGACGAGCCCTCATCGCCCCGGTATGACCTGGTCGAGCGAGGATGGGGGGCCCGAACGGATGCAGTGGGCCGACGGAGGCCTGCACCTGGGGCCGACGAGCCGTCTCACCGTCACGAAACGCGAGACCCTGGTCGCGACGATGTGCGTCTGGGGCGGTGACCGGCTCTACCTGCTCACCCACTCGGGCGGGGAGGACGCGACCTTGGCCGTCGAGGAGATCGACCCCCTCACCCTCGCCACCCGACGCTCGACCGGTGAGCTGCCCGCGGGGCCCATCTGGCCGGGCGGGCTTGCCGCTCTCCCCGACGGGTCACTCCACGCCGTCGTCGGCCGCTGGGCCTACCGCTTCAGCGAGGACCTCGAGGTCCTCGCTCGTCGTGAGTTACCGCGCGCGGCTCCCTACAACTCCTTCGTAACGCTGCGCGACGGGAGGCTCGTCACCAAGGACTTCGGGGAGCCCGGCCCGGCCACGAGTCGCCGCCCGACCGACCGGCCCAGCTCGTCGCCCTCGAGCCCACCAACCTCGACATCCTCGACAGGCTCGAGCTACCCGAGGCCAGTGTGGCCCGCCTCTCGGCCCGGGGGGACGTCGTCTACATCGTCGGCGTGAGTAGCCTCTGGCGCGTCACCGCGGATGGCGGGCGGCTTCGACTGGACGAGGGCTTTCAGGCGCCGTACCGGACCCTCCCCGGCCAGGGCTACGGCTGGGACTGCACCTTGGTCGACAACGAGGCGTGGTTCCTCGACAACGGCGAAGGCACCCACCGCTTCGACGGCACACTCCGAGGCAAAGGCTCCGCGTCGTCCCCCCTGCACCTCGTGCGCGTCGACCTGACGACGGCGCGAGTCGACACTCTCGAGGTCGACGCCCGACCGGGCGGCCTCGTCGCCAACCCACCCGTCGTCGACCCCATCCGGGGCGTTGCCGTCGGTTACGACTCGGGCAACGGAGTCCTCGCGGGCTTCGACCGGCGCACCCTCGCACCGCGGTGGCGCCGGAATCAGGATCACGCCAGCCACCTCGTCCTCTACCCGTCGACCGGTGAGCTGGTCACCGGTGACGGGCCGGACGTCGTCGTCCTCGACGTCGCCACGGGCCGCGAGCTCGGCCGTGCGGCCGGCGCGCTCTCGATGCAGTCGGTGCTTTTCCCGACCCCCGGACGACACCGCGACGTCTACGTCGCCTCCTTCCTGTCGCTCGCTCGGCTGTGCGTGAGTGATGGCGAGTGATCGGCGCCGTGACGGATCACTCGCCGCAACGCTCGCCGCCTCACAGTGGGCGCTGATGTGAGCTCAGATACGCTTCGTTCACGACGCTCGGACCTGAAATTACTACGTCTCGAATCGAACGCCTGTGGTGTCACCGGAAACTAGGACAGTTGGTGCGTGATGAGGAATCGTTTCCCAACGACGAGGTTGATCGCAACGTCGTTGATCGTCGGTTCACTCGCGTTGGCGGCGGTGACCGTGCAATCGAAGGGAGCACGATTCGTGCACGTACCCGCCGCCCCACGCGATGTCCGGGTGATGGTTGACCCTGGCGCGATCGAGGTCTTCTTCCGATCTCCGATCTCAAACGGTGGCGACCGGATACGTAACTATCGGGTCAACGTCCTGCCCAACGGCCCTCGTCATTATTGCTTTTCATCGGGTTGTGCCATACCGTTCACGGGAACTGGATTGGCTCGCGTTGAGGTGACCGCCGTCAACGCGGTAGGTCTTGGAGCAACGTCGTCTCCCTCGCGAGCCTTCACGACGCAGTGGTCACCGAGTCATTCGTCGCCGCGCACGCCTCGTTCGAACTTCGATGCCAACTGGGCTGGATACGCGGTTACCAAGGGGCACTTCACCAGCACGAGTGCTCGATTCGTGGTGCCTAGGGTCACGTGCACGGCTCGAACGACTGAGTTGACGCAGTGGGTTGGGATCGACGGCTACGGAAGCAACACGGTCGAACAGGACGGAATTAGCGTCACGTGCGCGAACGGCACTCCATCGTATTTCGCCTTCTACGAGATGTGGGGGGACTTGGAGGCGAACGATGGGAACCCGGTCAGATTGCTCGGGACCGTCCGGCCGGGTGATCTGATTTCGGCCTCGGTACGGTCGTCGAACAACGAATGGTCCTTCCTGGTGACTGACCTAACGTCGCGATGGCACTTCAAAACCTCCGTCACGTCACCGTCGCCCGCACCGCAACGAGTGAGCGCTGAGTTCATTCTCGAAGATTCCGCCTTTTCCTGCAATGTGGGATTTCCCTGCGTCAACGACACGTTGCCCAGTTTCACTGATGCGGCCTTTTCGAATATCTCATTCGTCGAGAACGGGCATGTTACGAGCGCCATTCCCTCGCGCCCGAATACGTACGCGCTCACCGTGGTGCAAAGTGGACGGTGCCTGGTCGTCCCCTCGAGACTCCCCCGAAATGGTGCGTCGTTCAGCGTGTCGACCCCCGCGCAACCATTGGTGGCGCTACAGGAACACTTCGATCCAGTCACTTCACCGTCCACCGAGTCGCCGTGGCGGACGCGGTCAACTTGCAATTGAAGAAAGAGGTGTCGTGGCAAGGGTAACGGTCCACCAGCGGTCCGTCACCGGTAGCCTGAATCGACGTGGTCCCTCCCCCGTCTCCCGCCCTGACCCGCCCGTCGGTGCTCTTGTTTGACCTCGATGGAACCCTCGTGGACTCCGCAGATGGCATCCTCTGGTCATTCGAGGCGACCCTTCGAGACTTCGATCGAGAGGTCGACCAGTCCCGCCTGCGCACGTTCATCGGCCCACCGCTCGACTACTCGTTCACACAGCTGGGTTTCGCGGCTGCGGAGATGGATGACGTCCTCGCGCGATACCGCGATCACTACCAACGCGAAGGGGTGCACCGCTGCCACCTCTACGACGGTGTCAGGTCACTCCTCGAGTCCCTGACCACGCAACAGGTGCCACTCGTGGTGGCGACAGCCAAGCGAGTCGACTTCGCGAACGATATCTTGGCCGCGCTCGGTATCGCGCGCCACTTCCCCGTGGTGTGTGGCGCTCCCGTTGATGGACGTCTCGCGTCAAAAGACGTGATCGTCGCGGAAGCCATCGCGCGAACCGACGCACCGCACGAGAACGGTTGGATGGTGGGTGACCGCCGCTTCGACGTCGTGGCGGCGCGCCAACACGGCTTGACGAGCATCGGCGTCACATGGGGTTACGGGAGCGCGGAAGAACTCACCGACGCGGGCGCGTCGGTACTCGTCGACAGTCCACAACAACTGGGCGAACTCATCCTTCGTGCACCCGTGGCGCACGGAATCGACTGAGCGGTAACCGCATGAGTCGATGGGTACTCACCCAACTTCACTACACGAGATCTGCCAACTCGGCCACTGTCACCCGCTAGCGCTGACCGATGGTGCACGGCACGAAGCCACGCGCGACGTCACTTTGGCGACCAGCGCGCTCTTTATCTCGTATCTGCCTCGTCGGACGCCGATGTGGTCAACTATTCAAAGCTTCGGCGAACGACGTTGGGTCGTCGACAGTGATCGCGAAGCGGCGGCCCTGAGACAGGTCGAGGCGTAACGCATCACCGCTTCGGGTGACGACCGCCGCGCGACGCAGCAGTGCGAGGCTTCCGCGGTACCCCCAGCCACCCGTGCGCAACAATGACAACGACGTCGCCTGAGCGTGCTCAATGTCAGTGGCGTCAAACGATTGACGAATCATGCCGCCAGGGCCGTAGACAACCTCGAAGCGTCGACCATCCGCCGTTTGCACGACGCGAGCCACGATTCGAGACGCGAGCACCGCCACCACGGCGACGACGACCGCAGAGAATGCTGTCTTCGTGCGACTGGCGGGGAACCATCGGCGTCGGCGCGGCACGATCACCGTCGCGACACACACCGCGAGCAATAGTGCGACGAGGCGACCCGTACGGAGTCGCTCCTCGATGACAATTAGTGAAGACTCCATGGCCAAAGCCTAGGCACGATCTATGTGCCGTGCGCCGTGATCGTCACGATGTTCCCGTCATGTATCGCACCACGCCACGAGCCCCACGCGAAGGAGGACAGCGCCGTCACCCCGTCTTCGAGGAGCCGTCGAGCGAGCACGCCCTTGACCGCCTTCGCCGCGTGACCGATGGGCTTGGCCCCGTCAGCGGACTGGAAACGCACCGTTATGACGGTCGTCGTAGCCGCGATTCGCTCCATGTCCACGACTCGTCGGTGTTCGGCCGGCAACAGGTCGACGACCGGGTGTCGCCCCACAACGCGTAGCAGTGCATCGGTCACCGGTTCGCGCCAGTAGGAGGTGAGCGGACCGCAATCGGCGAGCGACGCGTGGAACGTCAGACGGTAGTCGGCGATCGGATCCTCGCCGGCCGTGACGCCGTACAGCGCCGAGGGCACGAGGATTCGCCGTCGTTGCGTCGACTTCAGCGTTGTCGGGTCCAGATGAGCCCAGACGACGCCGTTGTACCGACGCCAGGTCGCAAGAACTGGGGCGTCACCGGCGACGACCCGCTCCAGCGCGTGGCCAGCTCGGTCCAGCAATGCACCACGGACATGAGTCAGTCGCTCGAGCACGCCACGGTCGCCGCTGACCGCCGCGAGTGATGTGATGAGCGCCGAGCGGTGCTCGACGAGCAGGTCATCGAACACCCCTCGTCGGGTACGCATTCCACCCCCGAGAGACTTGCCCTCCGACGGTGGCAGCAAGACGAACGGGGCCAGTGCCATGGCCCCTTACGGTACCGGGTCTAGGCGGCGTTCAGTGCTTCGGGTGTCAATCCCATCGTGCGAACGAAGTTGCGAACCTTGACCACTTGGTCCTCGGTGAGATCCCGAGTCCGAGTCGATCCGAATGAGACCGTCTCCCCGTCGACCGTCACCGCCCAGTTGCCTCGATGTGTCTCGTGCACGACCCCGAAACGGGCGAGCAACGAACAGACGTCATGCCACTGAATGTTGTGATTCAACGGGTGCGTGAACAACTTTTGCAGTGTCACGCGGTGGTGGTGGTCCAACTTGCTCAGCATTACTGACCCCCTTCGGCGTCCGATGGCCGGACTCCAAGATCATGGTCGCGCACCTAGGGGGCGATGTCAAGGAGCGAAATGAGCTCGACGTGTTCGGTCATGGGGAAAAGGTCGAGGATCTCCATATGAGAGACCGAAAAACCACTCGATAAGAAGACTTTAAGATCTCGGGCAAACGTGGCCGCGTCACACGACACGTAGACGATGCGTCGTGGACGTCGATCCGCGATCGCCGCGGCCACGCCCTTAGCCAGCCCGGCCCGCGGAGGGTCGGCGACCACGATGTCGGTCGGACCGACGAGGTTGCGTACGACATCCGCAGTGACCATCGACTGGCGAACCCGGAGTTGGCTGTGACCGGCTCCGTTCTCACGTGCGTCACGTACGGCGTGGGGCGAAGACTCAACACCGACGACTCGCCCCGGGGTGCCAACGGCCGCCGCCAGCGCAACCGTGAACAACCCGACACCACAGTAGAGATCGACGACCCGGTCACCCCGCTGAGCGCCCGACAGTGACAACACCCGTTCGAGGAGCATGGACGGAGCGTCGACGTGCGACTGCCAGAACGACTGGGGCGAGACGTTGTAGAACGTATCGCCGACGGCGACTCGTGAAAACGGTACCGGATCGATCCGGTGGCCACGCAGGTCACAGGTCTCGAAGCGAGCCGTGCGACCAACGTGACGTTTGACCACGGCGAAAGGCGGCGCATCACCGATGGCACGCAACTCGACCTCGTCGGCCCGTGTCCATACAGTGCTGAACGCATCCTGAGCGCGCGGGTCCACGAGCCAGCAGGGATTGATCGCGACCAGCGAGTGCGATCGGCTCGCGCGAAGGGCCAATCGGCCGTCGCCGTCCACCGCGCAGCGTAAACGAGTCCGGCTACCCTGGGCGGTCGATGGGGCGTGCACCAACGCCGGCGAGTAGTCGATTCCGGCGATACGCCGAAGTTGTTCGATGACGATTGACTCCTTCCACAACGCCTGGCCCGCGACGGACGCGTGTTGGAGATCGCACCCGCCACACCCCCCGGCACCCGAGAACCGACAGGGCGCCGTCACTCGGTCAGCACTCGGTTCGAGGACCCGTCGCGCAACCGCGCGAGCGAAGGACGTGGTCCGTTCGCCGACACTCACCGTAACGAGCTCGCCGGGCAGGCTGTCACGTACGAACACGACTAGTCCGTCACTGAGTCGACCGACTCCCCCTCCCGTGGCGGGTCGCTCAATACGGACTATCTCTTCGTCGGCGGGGTCGAACACCGCCGTATCCTACCGAGGCCACTCCGATCTGCACACCACGAAGTCGCTCGGGACGTCGGTGAACTCGACCTAACCAGTGCCACGCTCGCGCCTGGCGACTTCACACGGACGTGGTAGGTCCGACTGCGCGGTCGTAGCTCCTCGCGTGGGCCACGACCACGTCGATGAGTTCCCGTGCCCGATCGCGCGCCCTAGGTTCTTCGTCTGCTGTCTGTCCGACGAGGGCCGTCGGGTTATAGCCCAACGAACGGGCATCATCGCCACCCGCCTCGAACCAGTCGCGCAGTTGCGCCGCATCGATCTCTGGGTGGAACTGCACGCCGACGTGTCGGCCAATTGCGAAGGCCTGCACACAACGGCTCGACGTCGCCCACAACGTAGCGACGGCGGGCAAGCGACACACGTCAAAGTGATATTCGAACCACGGCCCAGCTCCAACGGGGGAATCGGGCGTCGGCTCGACGACCTGCCAACCGATCTCCGGTTCCTCCCCGGGTTCGACCACACCACCGAAGTGCCGGCAGAGTGCCTGCGCACCAAAACAGATACCGAAGACAGTGATCCCTCGCCGGTCGGCTTCCTCGATGAGCGCGAGTTCTCGAGAGAACCAGGCCCGTTCAATGTCCAGGTCGTAGACGGCTGAACTCGACCCGAGTATCACCACAAGATCGATATCGTCGAGCGACGGCGTTGGACTCGACTCATTGAAGAGCAGCACCGACAACTCAAAGCCGCGCGACACCAACGCCTCACCGATGAGACCAGGGTTGTCTTCTCGGTGATGGTGTAGAACGAGCGCACGAGTCACGGCCATGCCAATGCGTTTGCGTTCGCCCGCCGCCCTACGATGGCGTCCACCCGAGCGACGTCGCGATCTCCTTGCAGGTCGGACAAAGCGGGTACTTCTTCGGGTCACGACCCGGAACCCAGACCTTGCCGCACAACGCCGTGACCGGGGTGGCGTTGATAATCCCCTCGACCACGGAGTTGCCGATTGGGACGAACTCGCCACCCTCCGGTGTGTAGCCCTCGAGAACCACGTGGGCGAATCGGTCGTGGTCGCCGTCGTCGGTGACTGGTGTGGTCGTTTCGCGGATCTCGGTGTCGGCGTTGCTCACAGATACCGATGATACTTACCGTCGTCGCTAGTCTCATAGCGTCATGCCGCGACGCCGCCGACGACCTTCCACGCGACCACTCGGACGGGTCGCGTCCCATTTCACGCGAGATGGGACGCCCAAACAGCCCTACCGGACCCAGGCAGAGGCCCAAAGTGCCGCTCAACTCGCCTGGACACTCAACGGCGTCGACTTGAATTCGTATCGCTGCGACTACTGCTTCCAGTGGCATATCGGCCGTCGTTTCCGCGGGGATTAGCGCCGTGGGGCGAAACCGGGCAAGATAGATGAACGCGACAGGGAAAGGTTCACCATGGCGGTTCAGGCCTACATCTTGATTCAGTCCGAAATCGGCTCCAGTGAGAACGTGGTCACGGCGACCCGGGCCGTTCCGGGCGTCATCGAGTCTTTCGAAGTGACCGGTCCCTACGACGTCATCGTCCGCTGCGAGGCCGAGAGCGTCGATGACCTCGGCAAGTTCATCGTTGGCGCGATTCAGCGGGTACCGGGGATCACCCGGACGCTCACGTGTCCGGTGGTCAACATCTAGCTGTTGTGACCGAGTAGGTCGTGAACACGACTGATGGGTGACTCACGTGGTGTCGAGCGCTCGTCGCGTACGACACACCGGGTTCGACACCAGTCAGCCTTCGCCCGACTGACCCGACGGACTCGCTGCTCGTAGCGACGAGTGCGAACAGCGCCTCCCGATTGAATGGTGTACAGGATTCGCGACGCGTCACCTCACGCTCCGATCTCTATTGGTTCGTTCCGTCGCTCGCGGTCGTCGACTCCCCGAACGCGCCCGCCCGACGGAACGTCTCGAAGTCGTCGTCAGCGATCCCCCACCGGGTGAGTCCCACACGAGTGCCCGACCCCGCAAGGCCGGGCCGATCGCCGATCGCCCCCGGTGTCTTAGAGAATCTCGGCGCGGGGTTGGGCTGGACCGTGCCGTCAACGTCAAAGACTGCTCGCTCAACGTTAACGGGGTGCGCCGCCGCTTCGCGCGGTGAGAGGACCGGCGTGACGCAGGCGTCGGTGCCAGCAAAGACGGCCTCCCACTCGTCGCGTGTTTTGGTCGCGAACACTGCCGCGAACCGCTCCTTCACCTCGGGCCACGATGCGCGATCCATCTGCGGCGCCAACGTCGAGGCGTCGAGGGCCAGTCCGCGGATGAGCTCCCCATAGAACTGAGGCTCAATCGCACCAACGGCGACGAACCGATGGTCGAGGGTCTCGTAGACCTCATAGAACGGGGCCCCGGAATCGAGGATGTTCACGCCGCGCTCCTCGGTCCAGTAGCCGAGATTCTCAAATGCGTGGGTCATGGTCATCATCGACGCTGAACCGTCGACCATCGCCGCGTCCACGACCTGACCTTCGCCCGTCGCCCTCGCGTGCAAGACGGCGGCCAGCACCCCGAAGAGCAGGAACATCGAGCCGCCTCCGAAGTCCCCCACGAGGTTGAGCGGCGGCACGGGTCGTTCGCCGACTCGACCGATCGGCCAGAGCGCACCCGATAGCGCGATGTAGTTGATGTCGTGACCTGCGCGATGAGTTAGTCGGCCCTCCTGTCCGTAGCCCGTAATGCGCCCGTACACGAGGCGTGGGTTGCGAGCGGCGACGTCTGACGGCCCGACGCCGAGGCGCTCCGCCACGCCCGGACGAAACCCCTCGATGAGCACATCGGCCCGCTCGCAGAGTCGTAATACGAGCTGGCGTCCCGCCTCGTTCTTCAGGTCGACGGCGACCGAGGGACGCGATCGAGCGAGCAGGTCCCAGGTGAAGGCATCCTTGGCGTCGATATCACCACGTTCCAGTCGCAGCACGTCGGCGCCGAGATCGGCCAACAACATGCAAGCGTAAGGTCCGGGCCCAATCCCGGCCAACTCGATGACCTTCAGTCCCGTGAGTGGGCCGGTCATCGACGCGCCCTGGTCTGGACCGTCGCTGCGTGCGATCCCGACGCGTACACCCGTCGAGATTGGGCGCGTACCACCCTCGTGCGGGGTTGCATCTCTACGGTCATCGGATGTCCAACCTGAAATTGGTGCTTCCAAACTCCACATCACGCAAGTTACTTGGTGTCCGTGTGCCAACATGGCGCCATGTCTTCTTTCACGCGTCGCGACGCCGTTCACGCACTGGGCTCGACGCGCTACGACATCGTCGTGATCGGTGCCGGCATGACCGGTGCCGGGGTGGCGCTAGATGCCGCGTCACGCGGACTCCGCGTGGCACTCATCGACGCCGGCGACATCGGTTCGGGTACGAGCTCCAAGTCCTCCAAGATGGTCCACGGCGGTCTGCGCTACCTCCAGCAAAAGGAGTTCCGTCTGGTCCACGAAAACCTCCGCGAACGCCAACGACTGCTCGAGAACGCCCCCTTCCTCGTGCGGCCGCTCCCCTTCCTCATTCCGCTCTTCGGCTCAAACGGCGTAGCTTCCCGGGCCCTCGTCAAGGGGTACGCCACCGCGCTTCGCTTCTACGACTGGGCCGGTGGATGGCGCATTGGCCATCGGTACCGAAAGATCGACCGTGACGAGGCCATGACGTATCTGCCAACGCTTCGCGCTGACCGCCTCGTGGCGGGGTTTCTCTACTACGACGCGCGCGGCGACGACGCGCGCGTCGCACTGCTCGCGGCTCGAACCGCCGCGCTCGACCACGGAGCTGATGTCGCGAACTACGTCAGAGCGGTCTCCATGGAGAACGACACGAACGGTCGTGTGCATACGGTGGAGGCACGCGACGAACGAACGGGCGAGAGCATCGCGATTTCGACCCGCTGTGTCATCAACGCGACCGGTGTCTGGGCCGATCAGGTAATCGCGATGGCGAACGGAACCCCATCCGCCGTCATCACCCCGGCCAAGGGGGTGCACGTCTCGGTGTCGCGTGATCGACTGCCCGCGGAGGTCGCTGCGGTGTTCGCAGTGCCCGACGACCGCCGCAGTATCTTCGTCGTGCCCTTCGAAGACGCGCCGTACACCTTCGTCGGCACGACGGACACCTCCTACGACGGTGAACTCGACGACCCGATGTGCAGCCCCGACGATGTCGCCTATCTGCTCGAAGCCGTCAACGCCTCGACGGACTCTGCGCTCACCGTCGACGATGTCACGGGTGTCTGGGCGGGCCTGCGACCCCTTCTAGCACCGCCTGAGGGCAAGACGCTCTCCCAGCGGACCGCGGACCTCTCACGGCGTCACCGCGTCATCGACACCGGTGACGCCGTCGTCCACGTCACCGGTGGCAAATGGACGACGTACCGTCAAATGGCCGAGGATGCCGTGGACGCGGCCGGACGGTACGTCGGACGCTTCCCGGTGCGCACGAAACATCTACGCTTCCACGGCACGGGGCCGTGGCGACCGACAACCGATCTCGAAACCCACCTCTACGGGCGCTACGGAGAAGACGCTCTCGTCATACTCACGATGATCGCTGACGACCCCACCCTCGCAGACGCGCCCATCGACAACCAGCCCTACGTGCTCGCTGAGTTCATCTACAGTGTCCGATTCGAGATGGCGGAGTCTCTACTCGACCTGCTCACGCGTCGCACGCGGGCTCACCTGCACGATGCGCGAGCCACCTTGGCCGCAGCACCTCGGATCGCCCAGACGGTCGCTTCTGACTTCGCCTGGAGCGACGAACAGACCCGGGCGCAGGTCGCCGCGTACGCCGAGCTCGTCGCCCGAGAATTCTCGGCGGCCGGTCTCTCCGAGGGGCTCAGGTCGTGACGCGCCCGACCGTGCCCGCCGCCTACCCACCCGGAGTCGCCGACGTGGCACCCCCACCCGTCGATGCCACCGTGCTCGAGGCGTTCGCCGAGGTCGGCGTGCCGTACAGCGTCGAGCCCATGACCCGGGCCGAGCACGGCCGCGACTGGTGGCCCCTCTCGCTCGCATCTACCATGCGTGGCGTCGTGCCCCACTGGCCCGGCGTCGTGGTGAGTCCACGTTCCACGGCCGAGGTCCGAGACGCGATCCGAGTCGCCACGCGCCACGGCCTCTCGATCACCGCCCAGGGCGGTCGTTCGGGGGTCCTCGGCGGTGGCGTCGCCCCCACCGGTGGTGTCGCCCTCGACCTCACCGGACTGGACCGGATCACGAGTCTCGACCCGGTCTCAGGCACGGTATCGCTCGAGGCCGGCGTCTTCGGCCCCGACCTCGAACGGGTGGTCAACGCCGAAGGCTTCACCGTCGGGCATTTCCCCCAGTCCTTCGAGCTCGCCACCGTGGGCGGCTGGCTCGCCTGCCGTGGCGCCGGCCAGTATTCGAACCGATACGGCAAGATTGAGGACATGGTGCGCGGCCTCACCGTCGTGCTGGCCACGGGCGACGTTGTCACCCTCGGGGGGCGCGGTCCCCGCCAGTCGGTCGGGCCAGACCTCGTCCAACTCTTCGTCGGGTCCGAGGGCACCCTCGGCGTCATCACCGAAGCGACACTCGTGGTGCGACCCTTACCCGCCTACGAACGTCGTCGCGCTCTCTCGGTCTCGGACTTCGACGCGGGCATGGAACTCTGTCGCTCGATTCTCCAACGCGACGCACATCCCGCGGTCCTGCGTCTCTACGACGAGACGGAGTCGAAGCGGAATTTCGACCTCGACGGCTGTGTGCTCATCGTCATCGACGAAGGCGAACCACTCATGGTGGACGCCGTCATGGCCGTGGTGAACGACGTCGCGCGAGACGCCGGAGTGCTCGAGGACGACGTCGTCGCACACTGGCTCGTACACCGCAACGATGTCAGCGCCCTCGCGAACCTATGGGCGGCCGGGGTGGTCGTGGACACCATCGAGGTCTCGGGGCCGTGGTCGACCCTCGGAGCGATGCGCGTCGCCGCGCTCGACGCACTGCGCGCCGTCGAGTCAACGCTCGTCGCGTCGGTCCATCAATCGCACGCCTACGTCGATGGCGCGTGCCTGTACTTCACCTTCGCGGGTCAACCGGCCGGCGATCCACAGGACTACTACCGCGCCGCCTGGGACACGGCCACGTTCGCCGTACTCGATCACGGGGGCTCGCTCAGCCACCACCACGGAGTCGGACGAAATCGGTCTCGGTTCGTCCATCGCGCCCTCGGCGACGGCTTCGACGTGCTTAAGGCGCTGAAGAACGCCCTTGACCCGTCGGACTCTATGAATCCCGGCGTCCTCGGCCTCGGGGGTGGATCGTGGTGAGGGCCCTCACCATTGACGTCGGCAGCTCATCGGTGCGAACGGCCCTGGTCTCAGAGACCGGAGCGGTCACCCACGTCCACCAACGACGCCTGACGATCACCTCCCCCCAGCCCGGCGAGGTTGAACTGGACGCGACCGAAATCGGTCGGGTAGTACTCGAACTGGCCGATCGCACACTCGCCGACGGCGGCGCCTGTGATGCGGTGGGCATCACGAACCAACGGGCCACGACCCTGGTCTTTGACCCAGTCACCAGTAGGCCGCTCGGCCCCACGCTCGGTTGGCAAGACCTTCGAACGGTGCTCGACTGTCTGGTCTTACAGGGCGAAGGGCTACGACTCGCACCCAATCAGTCCGCCACCAAAGCGAAGTGGCTCGTCGACCACGCCACGCGCGACGCCGGATCGATCCGGTTCGCGACCATCGAGACGTGGGTGACCTGGCTGCTCACCGAAGGTGCGAGCCACGTGACGGACCGCTCAAACGCCGCCATCACGGGTCTGGTATCGGTCGACGTCGACCACTGGGACGGACGGACCTTGGAGCTGCTCGGACTCGATCCGGTGATGATGCCGCGTATCGTCGATACGATCGCCGACCATGGTCGAGCCAGTGCGTTACGCGGTGCGCCACGCATCACCGCCCTCATCGGCGACCAGTCGGCCTCGATGTTCGGGCAGTCCATCGTACGCTCGGGTGCCAAGATCACCTTCGGTACGGGCGCGATGCTGAACATGGTGCGTGGTCCGGTGGGTCCCGTCGCCATGACCCCTTACGAATCCGGGTGTTTCCCGATCGTGGCACGAAGTCTCGGCGGCGCCGTGACCTGGGGTTTGGAGGGGATCGTCCTCTCGGCGGGTTCGGCGCTCGACTGGGCCCGCGATGAGTTGGGCCTAATCGACGATGTCCAGTCGAGCGCGTCGCTCGCTCGCTCAGTACCGAGCACTGACGGCGTCTGGTTCGTCCCAGCGCTTGCGGGCCTCGGCACCCCGTACTGGGACTTCGGTGCTCGCGGTGGTTTCTTCGGACTCACCCGCGGGTCCTCTCGGGCTCACTTGGTGCGCGCGATCCTCGAGGGGATCGCGCACCGCGGTGCCGATCTCGTGGACGCGGCCGAACGTGAAACCGGGTCGACCATCACGGAGATCCGCGTCGACGGCGGGATGTCAACGAACGACTTCCTCGTCCAACATTTGGCCGACGTCACCGGTCGACCGGTCGCCGTCTCGTCCGAGCGCGAAGCCACCACGCGCGGTGCGGGCCTCATGGCTCTCGTCGGCGCCGGTTTCCTCTCGGTGGCAGACGTCGAGTCACTCTGGCATCCCACGACCACCATTGATCCCCAGATCGACGATGCTGCCCGTGCCACGTCGCGGGACCTCTGGCACACGATGGTGGCCCGCGCGACCGAGACGATCCCCGAGCTCAGCGCGGTGTCGTTCTGATCGTTCGTCCCGATGGTCTCACTACGACGACCAAGGCGCGCGTGCGATCGCCTCACGCACCGTACTCGGTGTGTCCAAAAGCATCTTGGCGAGCATCAAGGCCCTCGGGCTGCTGAGCGCGACGATACCGGTGACCACGTCGTCGCGGTGGTAGAGGGCGAGCCACCGACCCGACTCAGCGTCACCGAGGACTCGCGTGACGTCGTCTTGCGGATCGGGGTGGCCGAGGAGTTGAATCTTCTTGCCGTACTGGTCCGACCAGAAGTACGGGATGAATGGCACCTCGTCACGCTCACCCGTGAGCCACACACGCGCCAACGTCGTGGCGTGATCGTTCGCCACCTGCCAGTGTTCCATTCGCACGAGGGTCGAACCGACGGGTCCCAACCACTCGAATCGGGCAACGTCGCCGATGGCGGCGATTCCCGGCGCGGCCTGCATGGCCGAGTCGACCACAACGCCGTTCTCGAGTGCGAGACCCGATCCATTCAGCCATTCGACGTTCGGGATGGCCCCGACCCCCGCCACCACGACCTCCGCGGCGACGTCGGGCGAGCCGTTAACGCGCACGAGAAGCGCGTCGGGTCCTTCCACCACGTCACTGACCTGCTGATCAGTTCGCAGTTCGACGCCCGCCAACGCAGGGAGGTCGAGTAGCCACAACGACACTTGCTCACCGAGCACACCCAACAGCGGCCGAGGTGTCATCTCGAGCACGACTACACGAAACCCCCGCTTCGTCAGCGACGACGCGACCTCGGCACCGATGAAACCACCGCCGATGATCGCGATGGTCGATCCCGGCGTCACACGAGCCAGGTCGTCATTCAGACCTTGCACGTCGTCGATCGTTCGAATCACGTGCACCCGCTTCCCCACTGACGTGGTCAACCGCCTCGCTCGCGTACCCGTCGCTATCACCACGTGCGTGGCCGTCACGCGTCCGCCATCGGCCAATCGAACCTCGCGGCCGTCGAGATCCAGTCCCACCGCGGCGACACCGAGTCGCCACGTCACGTCATTGGGCGAGTCCGATCGAACGAGTCCGGTGTCGTGCAGGTCCACTACACCGGCGAGGACCTGCTTGGAAAGCGGCGGACGATCGTAGGGTCGATGCTGTTCGTCGCCGATGACGGTCACGGCGCCCCGGTAACCGTCTCGTCGAAGGGCCTCCACGAGTCGCCAGCCCGACAGGCCGGCGCCCACGACCGCGACGTGGCTCGACTCATTGAGTCGTTCTATCGGCTGAACGTCGCTAACCATTGCTCTGCACTCATCGGTGCGAGGACTGCGTTGTCCCGGCGGATATCGTCCAGTTGCGCCGTCGCCACGGGAGCGTAGCGATGTCCCGGGTACAGCCAGGTCGAACCATCGAGGTCCGCCAGTCGGCTCGTTAGCGTCCGGTACATCTCAGCCGGGTCAGAACCGGGCAGGTCGGTTCGCCCGCAGCCATCGATAAAGAGCGTATCGCCACTGATCAGGCGTCCGTCGATGAGCGCGCACTGACTGCCGGGCGTGTGACCAGGGGTATGAATCAAGGTCACGCTCACCGCCCCGATCTCGATCACGTCACCGGACTCGTGCTCTACGAGGTTGCCCACCCCTACGCCAGACCCCTCACGTACCCACTGCGACTCGGCTGACTGGACGTGGACCGGGACATCGCGGACTTCGAGGAGCTCCCTCGTACCCGCGATATGGTGACCCACGAGCGAGCCGCCCGCGTGGTCGGCGTGGTAGTGGGTGAGCACGACCGCGCGCGCGGTCATGGCGTCCTGCTCGAGCACATCGAGCAGTTCACTGGGACGATACGCCGGGTCTATCAGCACCGCGTCACCGGTCTCACGATCGCCGACGGCGTAGACGAAATTGACCATCTGAGTCGCCATCGGATCGCCGACCGCGAAGTCCACACCCGCGAGGAGCTGGCGAAAGTAAAGGCGATCAGTCACCCTGATCGCCGACCCGTGCAATCCGCGGCGCCAACTCCTCGACCTTGGCCTTGGTCGCGTTGAGTCGGGTCTCCAGCTCTTCGATGATCGTGGTCGCCCTCGCCAACTTCTCAATCAAGTCGTCGACGGAGACCTCACCCTCATCGAACGACGAGACGATCGCGTTCAGCTCACCCGCGGCCTCATTCCAACCCCCAACTGTCATGCGTCCTTCTCCTCTCGCGCCGTAATCGACGCCGCCATTTCACCGTCGCCGACCCGGATCACCACGTCCTCGCTTTCGGTGACGTCATGCACGCTACGCACGATTGACCCATCGGGTTTCGACACTATCGACCACCCCTGGACGAGCCGTCGCTGGGGGTCATACGCGTTCAATAGGCGATGAACCGTCTCAAGCCATCGCTCGGCGCGATCGATGGTGTAGCCAACGGCGAGGTCCACGCGTTCGCGCGTCGCGATCAGGTGTCGTTGTTCGGCGCGCAGTCGGTCCCGAACGGCGAAGATCATGGTCCGGCGGCGCTCACCGAGGAAAGCCGTCGCCTCTTCCACGATTGAATCCGCGGCCTCGATCACCGTGCGCGCCGGTTCGCGAACGTTGCGCCGATGCCACTCGTCTACGACCGAGACCAAATCCTCGCCGAGCTTCGTGGGGGTGATGGCACTGGTGTGCGCGACCAAGTCCGCCACCGCTTCGTCGCCCGTGTGCCCGATCCCCGTGAAGACCGGCGTGCGCGCCGCCGCGATCGCTCGCGCGACACGTTCGTCGTCGAAACAGGCGAGGTCCCCGCGAGAGCCGCCGCCGCGCACAATGCACAGCACGTCGAGCCCCTCGGTGTCAAGTCGTTCTATCGCCGCGACGAGCTGTGCCGGGGCTGCCTCGCCCTGAACAAGTGCTTTGACCAGGGATATCTCAAAGGAATAGCCCGATCGCAGCAACTGACCGGTGAAGTCGCTGAAGCCCTCGGTCTGGGGACTGGCCACGAGCCCCACGCGCAACGGCACGGGGCTGACAGAACGAGACCGATTGGCCTCGAGCAGTCCCTCGGCACGAAGCCGGGCTATGAGCTCGAGACGCCGGCGCGCGACGTCGCCCAGCAGACCGGCCACATCGACCTCGGTCACCGTGAACCCGATGCGCCCCGACGGCGCGTAGAGGTCGACGTACCCGAACAGGTTCACGACCGTGCCCGCCTTCAGCGTGACACCATCGTCGCTCAACCGGCGCTTAATGACGTTCCACTGGGTCGCCCAGCAGTGTGCGTTCAGTACGGGCCGCTTCGTGTCCGACGACGAGCCCGCGTCGACGAGGTCCACGTAAAGGTGGGTCTTCTCGTACACCTTGGCGACTTCACCTCGGATCCAGCGCGGGTGTCGACGTCCGTAGGCGGACTCCAACTGCGCCGTGAGCAGTTGGTAAAAGGTCCCAACGTCGATAATCTCGCGTTGCTCCACCGCACCGTCGTCAGTCACGTGGCGAGGCTACCGCTCGACTGTGTCGTTCGATGCGTTTGTCGGGTGTCAGAGGGTATGGCAGACTGAGGGTGGATGGTGAGACGACTGGGCGGCCGCGCCGGACTCGTCCGGTGAGGAAAGTCGGGGCTCCACGGGCAAGGTGCTCGCGAAACGTGAGTCGCGGTGACGTGCAGGAAAGTGCCACAGAGAATAGACCGCCGCCTTTCGGGAGACTGGGAAGCGGTAAGGGTGAAACGGTGCGGTAAGAGCGCACCAGCGACCCGAGCGATTGGGTCGGCTTGGTAAACCCCACCCGGAGCAAGATCAAAGTTGGGAGGCGCCCGGTGGTCTCGGCAACGAGACCCTCCCAAGGTGGATCGCTGAGATGGATGGCCGCCCACCCTTCTTCGGAAGGGGGACAGAACCCCGCTTACAGGTCGTCTCACCATCCCTCACGGCATCGAACACGGTAGCCACATGGACCGTAGGCTCTCCACGTGACTGATTTCTTGCGTGGCGACGAGATCGCAGCCTGCGTCCATCGCGTCGCGCTCAGCCGAGGCGAGCCGTTCAACTTCGCCCGACCACGCACCGCTCCCGAGCACGAACGGCGTCGTCGCGACGCGGAGAAACTCCGCCGCGCGGTCATCTCGGACATCCTCGAATTGCATCCCGACAGCGTGGTGGCCGACTCCTCGGTCAGCTCCGTCGACGCGATCCGCGCCGGTGCGCCGCTAATCGTGAACCCCCGGCTGCCCGGCGACGGCGATGCCCTACGACGTGCACACGTCCACGCCCTCGTCCGCGTCGGACGGGTCGGGGTCAGTTACGCCTATTCACCGGTACTGATCAAGAACAACGAACTCGTCGAAGCAGCGTCCACTCGGCGCACCTTGGTGGGATCGCTCGCCCGGATCGGCCCGTCCGAGGCGAACTTCCGCGATGGGGTCGGCGTCCGCTCCAACCCTTCGACGCTTCGCAACGGTCTCGCCCTCTCGCACGCCATTCGGGTCCTCCAGACGATGGGCGTCGCCGACCCTGACGCGCGTGGCGCCATCGTCGACCGACACCGAGAGGTCTGGTGGTTCGACCTGGGCAGCTCGAGTTATCCGCGCTTCAACCTGTCGGCCTACCAGCGCTACTACGACGAGCGACTCGCCGTCGTTCGCGCCCACGAACGCTGGCGTAACGGCGAGGGTCCGTTCCCCACCGAGCCCTACTGGCACCGCGATTGCCTTGAGTGTCCCTACAACGAGCCGTGCGGCCGTGAGCTCCGTGATCGTGACGACGTCTCACTGACCCGCTTCACGACCTTCGACCAGCAACTCACCTTGCGCGAGCACGGCGTGAACACGAGACACGATCTGGCTCGTCTCGACCCAGGGCTCGCGCGACAGCGATCGGGACCCGCGACCGTCACTGACCGCCCCGAGACACACGTCGCGCGTGTCGTGAGCCATCTCGATGAGTTGATCTATCGCGCCCGCGCGCATGAACGCGGCCCGCTGCGCATCGTCGACGCGGATCGGGTCGGGTGTCCGACCGCCGACGTTGAGGTCGACATCGACACCGAGAGTTACGGGGACTCGACGTACCTGTGGGGCGCGCTCGTGACGGTCAATCGACCCCTGGAGGGTGTGCGAGACGGTTACGTCGCCTTCGCCAACTGGGACGACCACACGGCGGGAGCGCCGGCCCGAATCTTCGCCGCGTTCTGGCGATGGTTTGACGACTTGCGTCAACAGTGCCGCGCCCAGGACCGCAGCGTTTCGGCCTACTGCTTCTGGGCGCAGGCCGAGGACGGGGCGATGAACCGGGCGGTCGAAGACCCCTTGCGCGATGGGCCGACCCGTGTCGACCTCGACGAATTCCGCCTCGGGTCACCGACGAATTGGATCGACCTACACCATCTCGCCAAGACCCAGATCCAGACTGACGGACCGATCGGCCTCAAGATCATGGCGGGACTCGCTGGTTTCACGTGGCGTGACGCGAACCCGAGCGGCGAGGCGTCCATGCTGTGGTACGAGGTCGCAGTCTCGTCGAGCGACGAGGCCGCTGGTTCTCGCGCCAGAATTCTAAAGTACAACGAGGACGACTGCCGGGCGACGAGGGCCCTGCGTCAATGGTTGAACGGGCCAGCCCGCTTGCTTGCCCACCGTGACGACTTCGAGGGCGTCCTTGGCCATCGTTAGCATGGTGGCGTGGCCGAGCATCCCGTGATCGACACGTTCACGCGTCGGTCATGGACAATCGGTGTCCTGGCCACCGTCATCGGCTTTGGGGGTGCGCTGCTCAGCGCCCTCGGGATCACCGACGTCGCCAACGGCGCGGTCCCCCGCGGGATGACATTCGTGGTCGGCGCACTCGTCGCACGCTGGCTCGTGACCTCGGGCACGGACGCGTGGGCGTCATTCGCCGCCCGAGCCATCCGGGACCGGTGGCGACGCACGGTCATCGACCAACTCGAGCGGCCACGGGCGGAGGGGGAACGAGGACGACGTGACGTAGCCCTCGCCATCGACCACGCTGCGGCCGCTCCCGCTTTGGACGTCGTGGGCGCAAGTGCACGAACGGCCGTCCTCGGCATCGTAATCGTCTGGCTCGCGGCTGGTTGGCTGAGCGCGGGCATCGTCGTCGTCCTGCTGGGTGTCGCCATCCCCCTCTACCAACGGGCCGGGCGGCGCAGCGCGGTCTTGAGTAAGGACTACAACCAACGTCGTGACGTACTCGAGCGACGCCAGTTGGAGATGCTCCAGCACGCACCCGAGCTTCGGGCCCTGGGCGCCGTGGGCTACGGCGCCGACGAGATCGCGGCGGTGAGCGACGCTGAACACCACGCTGCCATTCGTGCCATCCGTGTCGCGCTCGAGTCGTCACTCGTCACCGAGTTCCTGAGCGGCGTCTCCGTCGGACTCGTGGCGATGGTCGTCGGCTTCGGTCTGCTGCGCGGCACGATCACCCTGGATCGGGCGCTGGTCGCCGTACTCATCACGAGTGAGCTCTTCGGGTACGTCCGCCGATTCGGGGTGGAGTTCCACCGTCGCGACGATGCCACCGCATCGATTGCACTCCTTCGGCGCGCGCCCGGCGTGTCCTACAGTACGTCGGGTCCTCTCGTGGCCGCCCAGGCTCTGGTCACCGAGGCGTCCACCTCACCGGTCACCCTCGAGGTCCACCCCGGGCAGCGACTCCTCGTCACGGGTCCGTCGGGCGTTGGCAAGACCACCCTCGCGCACACCCTGGTCGGCTGGCGACAGGCTGTGTCGGGCAGCGTCACACGTCGCGACTCGTCCATCGCCATCGTGAGCCCCGCGTCGGCACTGTTCGACGGATCGCTCCTTGAGAATGTGACGCTCGGCAGGGAGATCCCCGATTCGCTCGTACGCGCGAGACTCGACGAACTCGGACTCACCGGACCAC
The DNA here is from genome assembly GCA_021837305.1 of Actinomycetes bacterium. Taxonomy (GTDB): domain Bacteria; phylum Actinomycetota; class Acidimicrobiia; order Acidimicrobiales; family RAAP-2; genus RAAP-2. Next base: position 21,053 of record JAKBGV010000005.1, on the reverse strand, counting down.
GATTCGAGGATCTCTCGGTCCCGCTCCTCGCCGACGGTGAGGGACTCAGCGCGGGTGAGCGGGTCCGGCTCGTTCTTGCGCGGGCCACGTTGGCCGATCCCGCTCTCATCATCGTGGACGACATTGCCGGCGTCCTGGACGAAGCCAATCGACGACGGGTGGCCCAGCTTCTCCAGCGGCTCACCACGCTCAGTGTCGTCGAGATCAGCGTCGATGCCCCACTGCTCGACCACGTCGACCAACGAATCGAGCTCGGCCCATGAGGTCGGACCGCGACCGCCTGCGCCGATGGCTACAGCGGGCCCAGCCCCCTCGTGTTGCACTGATCAAGGCCCTCGTCGCCGGCACCGTGAGCTCAATCACCGCCCTCGGACTGTTCGTCGGTGCCATCGCGCTGCTCGTGGTCAGCTCGTCGCGTCCCGGACTACGGGCAGTCGCGGGCATCCTCATCGTCATCGAGCTCTTCGCGTTCCTGCGCTCGCCCATCAGGTTCAACGAGCGCATGAGCGCGCACCGTCTCGGCTTCGCCGCGGTGTCGCGCTGGCGGCGTTGGTTGCTCACCACGATCGGTCGGTGGACGGTTCGCCGGTGGCGGACCTACGCCCGGGGCGAACTGCTCGAGCGTGCGCTGCGCGACACCGACGAACTGCAGGACCTGTGGCTTCGTTTCGTCCTTCCCGCCGCGAGCACACTCGCCGCATTCGTGGTCGGTGACGTCGTCATCGCGCTGCTCGCACCGCAGGGCGGATGGATCATTGCCGCCGCACTCGTCGCGGTCGTTCAGCTCATCGGCGTCATCGCCCTCGGCGCCACCGCCGACTCCCTCATCGCCGTTGACCGCTCCCTGCGACGCTCGCGCGGCGAGTTCCGCGCCACCCTGGTCGCGCTCAGCACGGTCAGTCCCGAACTGAGCCTCCTCGGTGCGCGGACGTTCCTCGAGCATCGCCTCGACGGTCCCCGGGAGGTGCTCGCCGCGGCGGAGTCCCGTGCCGAAGCCCGGCGACGCCGTTCGGCGATGGTCGCCCCCGTGGCGACCATGGTGGCCGTGGCCGCGCTACGCCTCGTCGCACCCGTCAGCGCACCAGTGTGGACCGTGGTCTCGCTACTGCTCGCGATGTCCACGTTCGAGGGGCTCACGACCATTCGGGCGGCCCTCGACACCGCCGTTGCCGTCAGCGCGGCCGCGGAGCGTCTCGAAGATCTCGATGCACACCCGACGCTGGCCGACGCCCGCTGGCCGGGTGACACGATACTGCGGGCACAGCGTTTGAAGATCCGTGAGGCCGACCGGACGATCCTCGATGACGGTTCCTTCGAGGTGGCGCCGGGACGTCACGTGGCGGTGACGGGACCCTCGGGTAGCGGCAAGTCCACCCTGCTGCGGGTCCTCGCGGGACTCGATGACCTCGACGATGGCGTCATCTCCATTGGCAACACGCCCATCACCGAGATCGACGAGGAAGTCCTTCGCGCCCACGTCGCCTTCGTGCCCGGTGAGACCGGGCTCTTACGCGGGTACGCCCAAGACGTCCTCGTCCTTGGGCGAACAATCGCGCGACCTCTCGATCAGGATCTCATCGCGGTGGGCATCGACGTCGAGCCGACAACGAAATGGGACGAGGTCTCCCGAGGCGAGGGTCAGCGCATCGCGGTCGTACGAGCCCTCGCCATCGGACCGGACATCGTGATCCTCGACGAACCCACCAGCGGACTCGGGCGCGACGAGACGACGGCCGTGCTCAACCTGCTTAGTGCCAGTCGTGCCACCGTGATCATTGCGACCCACGACGACCAGATCGTCGCATGGAGCGACCTCGTCATCGACCTGAATAACGGCGACTTGACCACGTCGGCATGAGGTATCCAACCGGCCCTAGCCGTTGATGGTCTTCATGCCGCTTTCGTGGTAGCGGTCGCCGACCACCGCGCCGCGGGGGACGGCCGCCTCGAGTGCGGCGATGGTCTCAGCACTCAGGTGGATCTCGCTCGCGGCGATGTTCTCGTAGAGCCACTTCTTGCGCTTCGTTCCGGGGATTGGCACAACGTCCTCGCCGCGACTTAACACCCACGCCAGTGCCAATTGGGCCACGCTCGCATCCAATGCCGCGGCGATCGAGGCCAGATTCTTGACCAGTTGCAGATTCTGCTCGTACGCCTCGCCGACGAAGCGCGGGTGGTGCTTTCGAGTGTCACGCTCGTCGGTGCTGGTCCGGTTCGCGGTCTCGCTCGTGAGAAAACCCCGGCCGAGCGGGCTATAGGCCACGAAGCCGATGCCGAGTCGACGACAGGTGTCGAGCACGCCATCCTCGGGATCACGGGTCCACAGCGAATACTCCGACTGCAGCGCAGTCACGGGGTGCACGGCGTTGGCCCGCTCAATCGTCGCCGACGACGCTTCAGAAATGCCGAGGAAGCGAACCTTACCCGCCTCGACCAATGACTTCATCGCTCCCCACGTCTCCTCGACGGGAACCGACCGATCGACGCGGTGTTGGTAGTAGAGGTCGATGACGTCCACACCGAGGCGGGCCAGCGAGTCGTTGCACGCTTCTACGACGTATTCGGGGCGTCCGTTGACACCGAGGAACTGTCCGTCTTCGCTCCGTTGGTTACCGAACTTCGTCGCGAGCACCACCTCGTCGCGAGCACCACCTCGTCGCGTCGAGCCGCGATTGCCCGACCAACCAAGCGCTCGTTCGTGAAGGGCCCGTACATGTCGGCCGTGTCGAGGAAGTTGACGCCAGCGTCGAGGGCCGCGTTGATCACGGCAATCGACTCCGCCTCGTCACCGACACCGTAGAACTCGCTCATCCCCATGCAGCCGAGTCCCTGTTGCGAGATGGCCAAACCCGCGCCCAAAATCCGGTGCTCCATGTTCGTTCCTCCCATGTGAATTTGCTCACAATGAAGTCATTCCAGCGATGTGGCGATCACCTTAGTGGTGCCGGGCGCACTATCTTCTTCGTATTGGCTGGGGGGGCCAACTTACGCGAGCCCGCTCGTTTCGTCAGACGAAACGAGCGGGCTTCGTCGTTCTTCCAGCGCTCGTGTGCCGTGCTCGCCGCGCACGCGTAGGAGGAGCGACCTGGGTCGCCATAGGGTGACGATGTGACCAAATCCACCACCCAGAAACCGAGCGAGCCTGAACTCGTCAAGCCGCTCTTGCGTGGCTGGCTCCACTTGGGTGGTGTCGTCGTGCTGCTGTGCGCGTCACCGATCCTCTGCCTCCGGGCCCGAACCTGGACCCAGGTCGTTTGGGTCACCTGCTTCGTCGTAGGCGTGACCATGATGATGCTCACGAGCGCCCTCTTCCACCGGATCAACTGGAGTGCCCCCCACCGACGTGCGTGGCGGCGCGCTGACCACTCGGCGATATTCGCCGCCATCGCTGGGTCGTACCTCGCCATCGCCGGACTGACGATGCACGGGACGATTCGCGTGGTGCTGCTCTTAGTCGTAGCCGGCGGAGCTGCCGTGGGCATCCTGATCCGTCAGCTGGCCCTAGACACCCCGAAGTGGGTGAACACACTGCCCTACCTCGTCGTCGGCTGGTCCGCAGTCGGTGTGCTACCCCAGATATACCGGGGCGGCGGCCCGGTTCCCTTCATCCTCATCGTCCTCGGTGGCGTCGCGTATTCCGTCGGCGCGGTGTTCTACGGGACCAAACGCCCCCGACTCAACCCCAGGGTCTTCGGGTACCACGAGCTCTTCCACGCCTGCACCCTGCTCGGTGTCGGGGCGACCTTCGCCGCGATCGCTGTCGCACTGCACTGATCAGGATAGGGGCGGCACCAAGTTGAAGTGGACGAGGGTCGGCGACGACTGACGCATCCCGATCGTCGTGATGGAGCCATTGTCGAGGCGCGTGCGCCACGCCACCGATCCCGGCACGCCGAGCGCCCACACCGTGGCCGATTTGATCGGACTGACGTGGCTCACGATCGCGAGGTGCCGGTGGTGATCGTGGAGCAGGCTCGTTCGATCAACGAGCAACTCGTCCAAAACCGCGTGCACTCGACGGTCGACGGACTCCAGTGACTCGCCATCGCCGAGCGCCAGGTCGTGATCGGATTCGAAGGCACGCCACTGGTCGTCACTGACCACGCTCAACGGTTGCCCGTCCAGGTAGCCGTAGTCGACCTCGATGAACTCAGGTCGCACCCGCGGCTCCAGGTGCGGCATCGCGAGACGCGCCGTCTCCCGAGCCCGCTGCAACGGTGAGCTCCACACCTCCTCGACGCCCTCGAGGAGTCGTCGTAGTGCCCTGGCCTGTCGCTCGCCCAAGTCGGTCAACGCCGGGTCGCTGCGTCCCACGAGCAGGCGCTGCGCGTTGGTCGTGGTCTGGCCGTGGCGGATGAGAATGATCACGGCACCAATATCCGACCACAGGAGGGGCAGTCCATAAAGGAGTCCTCGTCCTGATTCTTCGCCCGGTCGAGGTCAAGTGGGGCCAGGGCGATGCGACAGCCATCGCAGCGACCGGTCACGATCTGCGCCGCGCCGGAGGTCCCGACACGGTCCATGGCGCGCTGATAGCGGACCCGCAAGTCCTCGGGAACGTCACGGGCCCGCTCGTCTCGTGCGACGCGAAGCGACGCGACCTCCTCGTCCAACGAGGACCGTAACTGCTCGATCGTGCTGCGCAACTCCTCGCGTCGCGCCAACTTCGGTTTGATGTCGCGTCGCAACCGCTCGACGAAGGCGTCACGCTCCTCGATCGATTCGAGGAGCCCGAGGGCCCCCTCGTCGGCATCGGCCCCCTGGGCCGATATCGACTCCAGCTCGTGCTGCATCGCGGCGAGGTCGCGCGCGCCACTCGTCGAGGCGGCCAGGGCCGCCTCGAGCTCACGGCGCCGCCGCTGGATCCGATCGGCGCGTGCCGCCACCTCCTCGTACGTCGCACGCATAGGCTCGACCGCGCTCTCGGCGTCACGGATGGCGACGACCTCGATGCGCAGCTGGCCCTCCAAGTTCGCGAGCTCCTCGGACTCGGGCAGATGGTCTCGCTGGGCGATTACCCGGTCAATCCAACGATCCGCCTCCATCAGGGCGCGTAGTGCCTCGACGTCAGTCATCGCCGTAGTCTGACACGTTCCATGTCGCCGTTTGCACCGCCAGCGCGGCCAGCGCGGGACGCAGCGCCGGTTCCGCCCGTTCCAAGGCGGCGTCGAAGTCGAACCAGTAGACCTCGGGGCTCTCGCCGGGCGGCGGCGACGGATCGATTGGTGGCGCCGTCAGCACGTAGCGCAGGTCGTAGTGGGTGTGACCCCGCGGGCCGGGATGGACGTCGACGTTGAAGAGCAGCGGCGGTCGGCGATGCCGTGCGACGAGCCCCGTCTCCTCGCGCGTCTCGCGAAGTGCCGCGACCTCGACGTCTTCGCCCGCGTCGACGTGTCCGCCGGGCTGCACCCAGATGCCTAGACGTCGATGTCGGTGCAGGATGACACCCCTCGTGGAGACCACGAAGGCCGACGCGGTGATGTGGTGGTCATTGGCGGACTCGTCGAACGGGTTACCGGGCCAGCGCAGACGATCCAGCGTCGCCACGATCGAGGCGGCCTCGCGCTCGTCAACCGGCGTGAGTGCCTCGATCGAGGTAATGAACCCTGCCGCGTTCACGCTCCCTCACCCACCAGGAGCCGAATCGACCCGGGAAGCGGAATAGTTCCGTCCGCCATTGCCCCATCGGTCGAGGGAACCGGTGATCCGAAGACGAGAGTTGCGGGCACCAGCCCGGACCAGATGGGTAGCGACTGGTCCTCGGGCGAGTCCTCCGTCGGCCCGGCTGAGACCTTCACCGACGCCTCGTCGATCGACACCCTTACCACTAGGGTCCGACGCAATTCGGCATCGGTCGAGGGGCGAACCTCCCGGCTCCGGCCCGGCAAAACGGCGTCGACGAAGCCGTCGAGGATCCGTCGCTTCTCCTCGAGGTCGCTCACCGAGGTGACGGCGCCGAAGACGACCACCGAGCGATAGGCGATGGAGGATTCGAATCCGCTCCTCGCGACGCGGATGCCGTCGTAGAGCGTTGCGGTGACGCACGCATGGCCCCGGACGATGATCGACTTCATGACCGCGTTCGAACGACTGCCGTGCAGATACAGCACGTCGCCGTCTCGCGAGTGGAGGGTCGGCAGCGCCACGGCCAAGTCGTCCACCACGGCCGCGACAGTGCAGAATGGCGCAGCGTCGAGCACGGCGTCGACCAGTTCGCGCTCGTAGCGCGCCTTTTCGGGCATGCGTCGGACTCGGGATCGATCGCCGGGTGCGTCGTGACCGTTCATGCTCGCAGGTCGCCTCCGAAGAACGTCCGAGCGTAGCCCGCTACCTCGACGTTCTTCTCGAAAAGTCGTGCATACATCACCCCGCCTCGTGTGGACGCCTGACGCACGACCACGGTGGGCGAACCGGTCTGGGCGACCCACCACGGCGCGACGGCACACAGCGCGCTGCCGGTGACCGGGTCCTCGGCCAGTCCGAGCCGCGGCGCGAAGACGCGAATCGAGACGTCGGCGTCCGGTCCCCCGACACAGGCCGCGATAACGAGCGCGCCGGGAACGAGAAAGAGGCTCATGGGGTCGATCGCGAGTCCGCACAGTGCGTCATAGTTCTCCACGACGGCGAGAACGCTCTGGGGTCCCGCCTGGTAGACCTCACGAACCACGCCGAGGGTGCCGTTAAGCACCGAGGCGTCCAGTGGCTCGAGGTAGGCCCGTGGCAAGTCAATGCCGAGCATGCCGTCGCGCAACCGACGTCCCGACAACACGCCGGCGCGGGTCTGGAAGTAGAGCTCACCAGCGGGGACACCGAGTTCGCTCAAGAGCACGTGCAGCGTGGCAAGCGTGGCGTGCCCGCACAGGTCGACCTCGACGGTTGGAGTGAACCACCGCAACGACCAGCCGTCGCCTACTCGTCGAATGAACGCCGTTTCCGAGACGCCGAGTTCGAAGGCAATCTGCTGCAGGTCTTCGTCGGAGACCGACCGCTCCAGGAGGACCACCACCGCCGGGTTGCCCCGCGCGCCCTCGCCGATAAAGGCGTCGACCCACCAGAGGCGGTGGCCGAAGGTGACGTTCACAGAGTCCACGGACATAGAGCCTGCCACACCACCGACGCGGGCGTAAACTTGTCCGGTGCGCGTCGCGACGTTCAACCTGCACGCCGGCGTGGACGGCTGGGGGCGCCCGACCGGTGCCCTAGAGCACGCCGCGTCGTTGAACGCCGACATCCTGATCTGCCCCGAGACGTGGCGGGGCGACGACGGTGTGGACTTCTTCGCCGACCTGCAATCGCGACTGGCAATGACGGGGATCTTCGTACCCCTCGCGCGCGCCGAGCGCGTCACCACCGGCCGCGCTGGTGCCACCTGGCAGCCGCGGCTCGCCCACTTCACGGGCGAGCACGGCCTCTACTTCACCGAACATCGCTCCCTCAGCCCCGCCCAGCTCGCTCGGCGCGCCACGTCTCGATCCGTCGAGCAGGGAGACTGGGGTCTCAGTCTTCTCACTCGTTACCCGATCATCACCATCCGCGCGCACGCCCTCGGCCGTCTACCCCGCGAGCGTGTACGGCGCACGCTCATCGCCGCCGACCTGGACGTCAACGGTCGGACGATCACGGTTCTCGCCATCCACGGCGCTCACCTGAGCCACGGGTCATTTCGCCAGTACCGACTTGTGCGGACGATTGCCGACGCCATCGATCCGTCACGCCCGGTCCTGCTGGTCGGCGACTTCAACTCGTGGCGCCCTCCGCTCCGTCTCTTCTTACCGGGTTGGCGAACCTTGGCGCGCGCCCGGACCTGGCCCGCCCACCGTCCACACTCCCAGATCGATCACATCCTCGGGCGCGGACCGTGGCGGACGTCGGCCAGTTGTGCCAGTGACGGCGGCAGCGACCACCTCGCCCTCAGCGCCGACATCGAACTTCCTTAAACAAGGTCGACCCCTCGACTCTCGGGGAGTCGCGTGAGCAGTAGCAACATCGGCAACAACGGAAGGAAGGTCACCAGGGCGGGTATACGCAGCGACGAGGACGCGACACCGCCGACTACATCACCGATCCATCCGAAGAGTGCTAACCCCGCGGTCGCACCCAGGACCCCTGCCACGCCGGCCCATCCCGCCGCGGTCGCGCGATGCACGTGGGGAAAGATTTCGGTACTCAGCGCGCTCGCCGCGGGCGCCAGCAGTCCCGCCGCTCCAACGCCGAGGAAGTATCCGACCTCGAAGCTGAGCCGCCCGCCGCTGTAGGCGAACGTGGAGGTGACAGCGAGCGTCAACACGCCGATCCCGACGGTGCCCCGACGACCGATGGTGTGGGCGAGTCGCCGTCCGAGGATGAGCCCCGCCAGACCCGATACCGCGCTCGCGGTCACGATGCCGACGACGGCCGACGGACTGAGACGCAGCACGCCTTCGCCGTAGACGAAGGTGAAGCCATTTGCGGGGCCCGTGATCATGCCGACGGTGAAGCCCACGACGGCCACGACGGCCAACCGACCGCGCAGATGGGCGGGGATGGAGCCGAGCCGGACCGCCGGTGAGTCCCCCACGTGACGCCGGGGCTCGGGAACCGCTCGCAACAACCCGGGTATAAGCAGCGCTGGCAGCACGGCGACGGCGAAGAGCCAACGAAATGAATTAGGTCCCCGAATGGCGCCGTGCAGCACGGCCGAGAGTCCCGCACCGATCCCTCCCCCCGCCACCATCACCGCGAGTCGATGCACTCGTCGTGCCGTGGCCGTGATCTCGACGGTGACCACCTGAACCAACGTTGACGCGGCGGCGAGCAGCGGTCGCGCGAGCGCGAAACACGCGACGAAGAACCAGTAACTCGGACTGAGCGCAGCGGCCGCGGTCACGAGCAGTCCCACCGCGAGCGTGTCGCGCAGGATTCGCAGCCGGCCCCACCGATCGGCGAGTGACGCGAACGGCAACGCGCCGAGCGACGCGAGGCGCAAGATGGCCAGACCGACGCCCAGCTCCGAGCCCGAAAGCCCCACGGCGCTCTTGAGCGAATGACCCGTGGCGATCACGTGGCCGAAGTGGCGAGCCACGTCGTTCAGTGAGGAGATCGCCCCGAACTGGGCGAAGCCGGCCACGAGAGCCACCGCGAACAGCACGGCGACCGCCCGCGGCGGGTGGACGTCAAGCGGCGGAGCCGTCAGCTCAGGCAAGCGAGACGCTCTCGTCGACGACGACCAACGTCTTGCCGAGGTTGCCACCGTTGAAGAGCAGGTTGAGTGCGTCAGGCGCGTGTTCCAGGCCCGCCACCAGGTGTTCGCGATGCTGGAGGGTGCCGTCGTGGACCATCGACGCGAGCACGCCCTGGGCCTCGGGGTACCGTTCGACGAAGTCGAGCACAATGAACCCACGCATCGACGCGCGTCGCATGATGAGCATCGACGTATTCGCGATCCCCCGCTGATGACCCACCTCGTTGTACTGTGAGATCGCCCCGCAGAGCACGACGCGCCCACGCATCGCGATCGACGCGAGCGCGGCGTCCAGCACCTCGCCACCGACGTTGTCGAAGTAGAGGTCGACACCGTCGGGGCAGGCCGACCGAAGCCGCGATGACAGTCTCGGCTCGCGATAGTCGAGACACTCGTCGAAACCGTACCGCTCGACGACGTCGGCGCACTTGTCTGGGCCGCCGGCGATGCCCACGACACGCGCGGCGCCGCGGGCTCGGGCGAGTTGACCCACCACCGATCCCGTGGCACCCGCGGCACCTGAGACCACCACCACGTCACCGGGTCGGAACTCGCCGACCTCCAGAAGACCGAAATACGCGGTGATCCCCGTCACGCCGAGGACGTTCATCGCGGTCGCCAGGTCGAGGCCGAGGTGCGGCGGGATGACCGAGAACCGATTGACGTCATCCGCGATGACCCACTCCTGCCAGTTGGTCATCCCGAAGACGATGTCGCCCACGTGGTAGCGGTCGTTCTGACTCGCCACGACCACGCCCGTGCCGCTCGAGCGGATGACGGCACCGATCTCAATCGGCGCTAGGTAACCCGGTGCATCGTTCATCCACGTCCGGATCGTCGGGTCAATGGAGAGCATGCCGACCTTGACGAGCGCCTGGCCCGGACCGCACATTGGCTCCGGGACCTCGATGAGCTCAGTCGTCGATTGGTCGATGACGCCGTGCGGGCGCTCTCGTAAGACAATCTGTCGATTCATCGTCACTCCTCAGTCATGGTGATCGTTGCGACCGAGTGCACTCTAATGAGTCGGCCTGGCGCACGTCCGGGGCCACACCGCACGCCAGCCCAATCTTGGCTACGTTCGCGCCGTCTTACACCAGTTGAGCGGTGATCGTGCACTCGCGAGTCACGGGAAACGCTCGTCTCTACGACCTCCCACTCAGCGCTAGGAGCGCGAGCGATGCGACCAGACTGAGTGGCGTGACAACAGCTCCCCATCGACTCGCGCGTGCGAGCGACGGCGTCGCACCCGCGCCACGGGCACTGCGCCACCACAGCAGCCACGCCAGTGAGCCCGTCGCCGCGAGGTTGGGCCCGAGGTTCAGTCCGATGAGGAGGGCGAACGGATGTGAGGGCACACGCGCGGCGAAGATGGAGGCCGCTGGAAGGTTGTTCACGAGTACAGAAGCGACGGAAGCCGTGAGGGCGGTCACGGTCGTGTTGGCGTGATGCAGCGCCTGAGACGGAAATGACCACGCGCGCCCCAGGGTTCCCAGCGCCGTCGCGATTGCGAAGAGTCCGATCAGTGCACCGGGCCCGACGACCGCGATGACCTCGTGAAACTCGACCCGGCGACGTGCGAGATGCCACCCCACGGCGAGCAGGCCGATCAACGCGACGGGAACGGCAGCGTTGCTAAGCAGCACCACAGCGAGCACCGCCGCGAGGACCGCGAACGCCCCGACCCCCACTGACGGTGTGCTGATGCGATCTCGAACCTCGCTCGTGACCAACGCGTCGCGCCCGAGCACCGCCACCACCAGGGCGGCGATGAGGCTCGCGCCCAACGCCGGAGCCCACATGCGCGCGGCGAAGGCGGCGCCGGTGAGGTGGAGATGCCCGAGCACAATCAGGTTCGTCAGGTTCGAACCTGGCAACCACAGCGATCCGGCGTTCGCGAGCAACAGCACGCCGTAGAGCCACGGCGCGTCGTCCCCGCCGCGCCGCCGTGACGTGTGGATCAACACGGGCGTCAGGAATGCGACGGCCGTATCCAGGTTCAGCACCGCCGTGACCGCGACGATCATCGTCGCCGCACCGGCGAACACCACGGTTCCCCGTGAGGAGATCCTGGTCAATGTCGCACCCAGCCACTCAAAGACACCGTCGTCGTTCGCGACCAAGCCGATGAGTAGCAGACCGGTTACGAGGACGAAGGGTGACCAGACCTGATCCGCGGACGATCGAGCCCCTCGAGAGTCGAGGGCGAAGGTGACGACGAGAATAACGGCGCCCAGCGCCGCGACCGCTACGGGGCCGGTGGCGCGCCGCCACGGGATCCGTCGTGCGCGCCGCATCGCACTAGTCTCGCACGACCCGACCCGTCCCCGGGGAAATTTCCTCGCCTCAGCGGGGTGCGAGCGGGATCCGCTTGGCTGCGTCGCTGCGGATACAGAGTGGGTCTTCGCCGAGCACGTTGCCAGTTCTCACATAGGCCCTCGCACGCGACCCCCCACAGAGTCGATAGAAGTCACAGCGCCCACACCCACCCTCGAGGTTGCCGGCGCGGATCGCGGTGAGTAACGGGTTCGATTGATAGATCTCGCCGAGCGGGGTTTGGCGGACGTTACCGAGGGTCACCGGCAGGAAGCCAGACGCGTGTACCTCGCCGTCGTGACCAACGAAGATGATCCCTCGTCCGTCACCCGTAGCGAGCGAATGGCTCCGCGTAGTTCGAACGTCGCCCCGATCCTCCTGGTCGAGTCGTTGGCGCAGCCTCGTGTAGAGCGGTCCGAATGTGAATGAGCGCTCGAGGTCCGCTTCACTGACGGCTTCGCGCTCGGCCTGTACACGACGGAAGAACGGAGCCTCAACGGTGCGCACCGTCATGCCAAACGTCGTCGCGTCGACGAGAAAGTGGCACACATCCTCTGCGTCACGGGCCGAGATCTCTTGGACGTCTACTCCTCGCCCCACCCCGACAAGGAAGAAGACCTCCCAGATCGAGACGCCAACGGAACGCAAGAGTGACAACACGTCCGCGAGCTCGTGAGCGTTCCGATTCATGACGGTGGTGTTCACCTGTAGACGAAAACCCATATCCCGCATCATCGCGAGCGCGGCCATCGTCTGATCGAAGTGTCCGGGTATGCCGCGTACGGCGTCATGGGACTGGGGCCCGGACCCATCGAGTGAGATCGAGATACTGCGAACCCCGAGTTCGTACATCCGTTGCAGGTTGTCGCGCGTGAGCCGCCTGGTCACCGACGGCGCGATTCCCACACGTACACCACGCGACCGGGCGTAGCCGACGAGATCCTCAAGGTCAGCGCGTTCGAAACAGTCGCCGCCTGTGAAGACCAGGATCGGTACCGCCCCTTCCATCGCTGCGATCTGATCGATCAGGTCACGACCCTCGCCCGTGGAGAGCTCGCCCGGCAAAGCCTCGGTCTGCGCGGAGGCACGACAGTGACGACACGCGAGTGAGCACGCTTTGGTCGTCTCCCAGAACACGAGGTGGGGAGATAGGTCGTAGCGCCTCAGCGCACGTTGTAGCGTCTCATCTCTCATTGGACACCGTTCTCGTCATCGCAGCGCGTCACCCCGACGCGGGCCAGCACCGAGTCTCAATTCTCGCACCACCAGTTCTAGTGTCGTCGTCGACCTCCCCCGTAGGGCATTAGGTCAACGATGTGCCGGTCACGTGTCGACGTGACTCGTCACCGAACATCCTGATCCGAGGAGTGATTGACTCTACAGCCCGAACTCGCCCGGCGCGTCAAACGCGGCGACCGGTTCCGGGTCATCGTCGCCAACACCGGTGGACGGAAGGTGCGCGTGCGTTCGCAACGGGATCTCTTTCATCAACCAGGTCAGTGCGAAGGCCAGCACCGCTACTGGTGCCGCCACCAAGAACACCCGCTGAAGCGCCGAACTGAACGCGTCGATCACAATTACGTGAGCGGCCGGCGGCAACTGGTCGATCTGTGCAGGGTTCGCCGAAATCGATCCACCACCCAGCATCGCCAACTGTTGGGCTGTCGCGTGGGCGTGGAGCTGCTCGAGAAGACGACTATTAAAGACCGAGCCGAAGAGCGCGACCCCGAAGGCACCACCGATTGACCGGAAGAACGTCGCGGTTGCGGTCGCGGTCCCCAACTGCTCGTGCGGCACCGAATTCTGCACCGCGACCACGAGGACCTGCATCACGAGGCCCATCCCGAATCCGATGACGAACATATAGAGCGCAGCGGTCGAGAACGCACTCGTGGGTCCTAGGTGGGAGAGCGCGACCATGCCGATCGCCACGATGGCCGTTCCGACGATCGGAAAGACCTTGTAGCGGCCCGTCCGTGACACCAGTCTGCCGCTGATGATGAACGTGATCAGCATGCCCGTGACCATCGGCAACAATTCGAGACCCGATCGGGTTGGCGAGGAGCCGTGGACCACCTGCAGGTAGAGCGGCAGGTAGACGATTGACCCGAACATCGTGAAACCGATGACGAATCCCACCGCTGACGCCGCGCTGAAGGTCCGATTCCTGAACAGTCCCATCGGCACGATTGGCTCAGCCGCCTTGGTCTCTACATAGACGAACGCCAGCAACAGCATGACGCTCGCCACGCTGAGCCACACGATGGTCGCCGAATGCCACGCGTATTGGCTCCCACCCCAGGTTGTGACCAGAATCAGTCCGATCACACCCGCCGAGAGGAGACTGGTACCCCACCAGTCGATGCGGTGTGAAAGGCGGTGGGCCGGAACGTGCAGCACGGCGGCGATGACGACCAGCGCGACTGCCCCGATTGGCACGTTGATGTAGAAGATCCAGCGCCACGAAGCGTGCTGGGTCAACCAGCCACCCGCCAGCGGCCCAAGCACACTCGACAGACCGAAGACGGCGCCGAAATAGCCCATGTACCGTCCGCGCTGTCGAGGCGGGATGACGTCACCGATGATCGCCTGAGACCCGACCATCAAGCCACCGGCGCCAAGCCCCTGAATGGCACGAAACACGATCAACTCCAGCATGTTCTGTGAGAGTCCCGACAACGCCGATCCGAGAAGGAAGATGACGACCGAGAGCTGGAAGAACCCCTTACGACCCCACAGGTCGCCGAACTTGCCCCACAGCGGTAGTGAGATCGTCGACGTGATGAGGTACGCCGTCACCACCCAAGAGAGATGATTAAGTCCGTGGAGGTCCGCAGCGATCGTTGGAAGGGCCGTCGCCACAATCGTCTGATCGAGTGCCGCGAGGAACATCCCGAGCATCAGTGCCAACAGAATCACGAGGATCCGTCGGTGTTCTTCTGGCGTGATCTCGTGGTCGACCGGAATGGCCGTGTTGCGAGGTGCGTCGCTAGTCAAGGTAACTCTCCACTTCTGTAGTCAAGGCCTGTGAAAATCTCGTCAAGTGCGACGCAAAGGTCGCTACTTCCTTCTCGCCCCATTCGGCGACGAGTCGAGCGAGCATCGCCCGATGGACGCGAAGAATTCGATCGACCACACCGCGACCCTCGTCGGTGAGCGATATCAGTACCGCGCGTCGATCAGTGGGGTCCGCGAGTCGCGCGACGAAGCCGTGCTGCTCTAACTGCTGGACCTTGCGCGTGACCGCCGGGGTGTCGACCCCGACGAGTGTCGCGATATCAGAGACGCGCATGGCGTCACCACCTCGATGGTGGAGTTTGAACAAGATGATGATGGCGGACCGATCGATTCGAAGATCCGCTTCTCGCAAGAGCCGCTCGTGCATCTTCGCTCGCGTCAGTGCTTGGGTAATCGACTGGAGTCCCACCTGGAGTTGGTCGATCGCGCTCGTAGCGTCCGACCGATTAGGGGTCTTAGAACTTACTTTCATCAAGCAACCACCCTAATCGTCGTTGCATTGAACGTGACCCTTTCTCTGCCCAATTCGCTGCCCAAACATTCCCTCCGACCTCAAACCCGGGCAGTAGTCGAGCGTCAGGCCATTCACCATCAGTTCCCACCATGACGAACGGCGCGTCGCTCACGAAGTTCACGCGATCACCGCGATCAGGAGTCACCACCTTCGCAGTATCAATCCGATGGCCTCAAGCTGGACAGCGCGCCGCTTCGTCTGATTGAACTACAGCGGGGCCGCAATAGCATTGATGTCGCGCTGACTGCGAGCGAACCCGTTGTTGGTCCGTGCTCACCATGCGAGAATCCACAATGGGAGGGAGTCATAGTGAAGTGGGTTACACGAGAGCGCCCGAAGACCGACCGAATCGCCTGCCCCTGGTTGATCAAGAGGTTCATTGACCCCGAGGCAGAAATCCTCTACGTACCACGCGATCAGGTTCTCGCAACAGTCGAACGAGAAGGCGCCGTCAGTTTCGACGCGCCAGGCGCCACCTACACGCACCGGGGCAACAAGTGCTCCTTCGAGGTCCTGGTCGACGAGTACGACCTCGGTAGTGACGCCGCGCTCATTCGCCTCGCGAAGATCGTGCACGCGGCGGACGTAGCGAGTGAAATTGACAGTGACCCGGTCGGCCGCGGCCTGGAGGCGATCGGCGTGGGTGGGTTGGATGTCGAATCGGACGACCACGTTCTCCTCGAACGCGGTTCGTTTATTTACGACGCGCTCTACGCGTGGTGCGTGCGACAGGTTTCTTCCTGACAGCGAATCACTCAACATCCGAAAGTCAACCCGATTGTGCGACCCACTATGACGAACGCCCTTTTACCTCCGTGCGGTTCGCGCAGACCAAATTTGTGGACCTTGAGTCACACAATAAGTCACGCCCAAAGTCGGCTGCGACTTGGGGCATTTCATTCCAGAACCGGTAGCTCACGTTCTTTGGAGCGCCCTCGACGACCGCACTGATCGAAACTTCGTTTCGGTGGGCGAGAATTTGTAGGCCGAACGTGCCCGAACGACGACCGAGGGTGTCAAATGACAATCACGCGTCCGCAGCAACTTAATAGTACAGATTTGTACTATAGTAGTCTCATGGTAAGTGGAGACTTAATCAAAGAAGCTCGATTACGAGCCGGACTGACTCAAACCGAACTAGGTGCGCGCCTTGGCAAGACTCAATCCGTGATTGCCCGCTGGGAACGCAACGACGCCTCACCAAGTCTTGAGACACTCCGGGGGGTCGTACGCGCATGTGGTTTCGATCTCACGTTCTTCATGTCCAAATTTGACGACTCCAATGTGACGATCATTGACCAACATCTTCGAATGACACCCGCCGAACGATTCACCGATCTCATGACCCGGGTTCGGTTCCACGAACAGCGTGAACAAAGGACGGCGAGGCACCATGGCTGACTTGGTCCCCTATCGCCCCGACGAAATCCTTGAGGTCCTCGAGCGTCACCAAGTTCTTTACGTCGTCATCGGTGGACTCGCCGCTAAACTGCGTGGATCTCCCTACGTCACTCGTCACGTCGACGTCACGCCTGCACGTACGCGCGAGAACTTCATACGGCTCGCAGCCGCGCTCAGAGAACTTGACGCCAAGCTTCGGATTCCGGACATGGAAGAACCTTTAGCGATACCACTCGATGAGCGAACATTCGGGCAAGGGACGACCTGGACTTTCGTGACCACACACGGCTACCTGGACATCGCGCTACTACCAGATGGCACACGAGGCTACGACGACCTGCGAAGATCAGCTACCCAGGAGCAGATTACCGACACCGCGACAATCTTCGTTGCTGCACTCGCCGACGTCATTCGTTCCAAAGAAGCAGCCGGCCGCGAAAAGGATCGCGCCGTGCTCCCGATACTTCGCCAAGTCCTCGAACGCTCACGCAAGAAGGATTGCGGTAACCAAGGTATGGAACTCTAACCTTCGGATCGCAGTCCAAACACGGGCGCCGTTGCAACTCGACAGTCCATTGATTTCGAGTGGCCATCGCAGAATGCAGAGTCAACTGCCGAAACGCACCCGGTTACGCCATCGAATCGACTTCGCGGTCCTTCGCAAAACACGACAAACCTCACGTGATTTCTCGAATCATCACTAACACAATCGAATCGTGGCGGCGTCTCGCGTCCTCACGTTCCGTTCGGTTCTCATTCGACCTCGGAGTGGACCTTGAGTCATACAATAAGAACCCGCCCACAATGACTGCCGGGGCCGTCTTCTCGGTAAAATCAGAGCGGTACGAGTCCCTGTAATGCAGTAGAGCCGTATTGCAGCTATACTTCGACCATGACCAATACGCCAACTTTCGTCACGGTACAGAGCCGCGGCCTCATCGCCATTCCAACCTCAATTCGGCGTCACTTCGGCTTGGACCAGCCCGGAGCGCAGGTTGAGGTGATCGAGCGAGAGGGCGAGATCGTCCTTCGCCCACACGTTGCCGTTCCGGTCGACCAGGCGTGGTTCTGGGCCGAACGTTGGCAACAGATGGAACGCGAGGCCGACGACGCCGTTGTCGCTGGGCGTGTCACGGCTACTGACGGCCTTAACGAGTTCCTTGACGAACTCGACTCGTGAGGTTCGAACGGACTGAACCGTTCAAATCCGACTACCAACGGTTATCCGAAGATGAGCGCGAGATGTTCCGCACTGCGGCCCGCGTCTTCAATGCGG
Source organism: Actinomycetes bacterium (assembly GCA_021837305.1). GTDB lineage: Bacteria > Actinomycetota > Acidimicrobiia > Acidimicrobiales > RAAP-2 > RAAP-2. The sequence continues at coordinate 3,308 of JAKBGV010000005.1, read as the reverse complement.
CCTGCGATCGCTTTATTGAGGCTCGCGATCCATCATCATGGCCAGCCAGCCTACGTGTGAAGGGGGTCGTCAACGCGCCCGGGGTCTTCGAATTGACTTGGAATTTCAGCGGCCCCGACGGACGAGCCACTTGGCAATGGACAACGATTATCACCGCCGAGGGTGTTTCAGTACCTGCAGTGCGCTGGCGACGGCTTGGGGATCACAGGATCTTTCGCGAACCATGATTGATCCAATGACTAGAGCCTCATCATCAACCGCGCGAACGACGGTTCGCGCATTCCAATTTTGTGGACCTTGAGTCACACAATAAGAACCACTCGGTTTCTGTGCTCGCACGAAAGTCGAGCTTCCTTGGAGAGTAAATACCGTCTACAGCAAGTCGATGAATTCGCTCACAGTAACGTCAGACTGTCGAAGAATTGCCGAAAGCGTCCCTCGGGCAAGTTCCCGGTGAATCGGGACAATCACAGTTCTGCCCTCTTGATTGCGGAGTTTTACATGACTACCTCGCTTCCCGATCTCTGCAAAACCAATCTTCTTGAGCGCAGTGACGGTCTCTTGACCAGAAACAACGGGTAGCGCGGGGCTCACGCAGGAATCAACACAGTGGTGATGATCGGTGGCTCTATCGAGTCGGGGAGGTCCTCCCCTTCGAAGTACAAGCCCAGCGCTTCTTCGAGATTCGCGACAGCCTCATCAACAGTCTCACCTTGACTTACTACGTCGACGTCAAGGCACCGGGCGACATACCAAGGCGCTTCGTGGGTGACGGCGACAGTGAACTTCACAATTCAAATCGTACCAGCGGCCTGTGCCATCAGGCCCGGTTCTTATTCTGTTCCGGAGTGGACCTTGAGGGAGACAATAAGAACCGCGCACCAATCGTGGCCCATGTCGCCAAATCAGGTTCTGTGATCGCGGCACGGGATTCAACTCCATCGACGTGTGCGGCGAGAAAAATCGACCCCAGTTCGTAGGTTCCACGATTGAGACCCTTGAACGCTGACTACCGATACCAATGTGGTATCATACGCCAATGGCATTCACGCTTAGAACTGACGCGACTCTCGAGGAGGCACTCACCTCCCTCTCCGAATTTGAAGGCGTCTCGCGTCAAGAGGTCATCCGTCGTGCGGTGCTCGAACGACTCGAGCGGTCAGGCCATGTGGCACGGGTCGATGAGTCGACGAAACGAATGGCGACACGTTGGAACGATGTCCTGGAGCGACTTGGCTCTGCATGATCGAGATTGAATACCTCGAACTCGAAGACATCATCACAATTATTCGAACGCTGGGAATCGGTCCGGTTCGTGATGTCGGATTGTTGGACTCAGCAGTAAACAGACCCCGGTCCAGCGCCTTTGGTGAGGACGCCTACGCAACCTTGAATCTTAAGGCTGCGGCACTCCTGCAGTCGATGACCAAGAACCACGCCCTCGTGGATGGCAACAAGCGACTCGCGTGGCTCAGCACAGTCGTGTTCTGCGATCTGAACGGCCGGTCCCCTCAACTCACCGATGACGAGGCATTCCAGCTTGTCTGCGACATCGCAAGCTCCCAACTTGACGTCAGCGTAATCGCCGAACGACTCCGTCTCGAATGAGTTAGGTGGGCCGATATCTTCGGCCACGAATCTGACGCAACGACTCGTCGAACTCGGACAGAGCCACGACGCACTTTAAGCACATGACCCCATGAACGCAGCCGACCTGATATCTGTTACAGATCCGCACGCTTTTGGTGGTCCACTAAACGGGACACGGGTCACGGAGTGGACCTTGAGTCACGCAATAAGAACCGGAGTCCAGTAATTGGATTCATGAAAGCAGATCATCTTTCTCGGCACTTTCGGCAACCGTGAGGACAAGGCCCTCAAATTCGAAACTCGTGGAACTCAATGCATCAACAATTACGGTGACGGACACCAGGGCAATCTAGTCCACATCTCCATAGTCCATCCGCGCCGCAACGCTCTCGCCAATGAAGCACCCGCGCCAACTCTTGCGTCATACTCCAAATTCACTGACGTCAACCTGAGAAGATCCCTGGCCACTTAAAGCAGTCAAAGCAACGACAGCAGCATTGCGGCGATCATCACTCTCGTCACCCGGCTGGAACTGGCGGAGAACTTGGGGTTGAAGGTACAGCTGGAATTATGAATTCACCAATTATCGTCGTACCATCCTGTTCGAAAACCGGTATGGCGATGGCATTCGTGCGACTTGCCATATATGAGATAGCCTGCGCCGGAGTCGATACGTTAGTTCCGTCTGCCGCCCACAGTTGGCTCCGCAAGATGTAACCAACCTTGCCGTTAGTAGCATAAGCACGAATCAAACTTGGCTCACCATCGAGGCTCACATTCGATGCAGACCCATAGGTCTGTCCATTCGCATTCGTGGGAAATGAAACGGTGCCAGTTGTCGCCCCCGCCTTGAAGGTCGCAGAACCACCGACGAGGCTGGTTATGCCAACACCAACACCGGCTCCAACGCTCAAGAAAGCAAGTGAGACGACACCTCGCACCACCCCTTTTCGAATATTTCTAGCAAACATGAAACGCTCTCCTTTGCCTAGAAGTAAAGCTGCGGGCTCGAATACGTCGCGTACGTGTTGTAACCACTTCCGTTGTAGGCCCTCGTGAATCCGCTGCTGTAGTAATAACCGGACCCGCAGAAGGAACCCCACGTCGTTTCTGCTACAAAATTGTTCGCAACTAGTCCGTTATATTGCCAACCGCTCACTTGGCACAGAGTCCCACTGGCAGTCCAGAGGTGACCGGCTGCGCCCATATAACCTACAGGTACATTCACTCCATTCGTCGTTGCCATCTCCGACCATGCAAAGAGATTCGTGTTATCGATACCTGCGAGATTCTCGTAGGAATAGCCATTGACCGTGCCCAAAGTGTCAAAATTACTATACGCTTGTGCTCCGTAGGCAATCGATGATCCGATAAGCCCAAGAAACCCTATAAGCAAGAACCCAACATTCACTTTCGTTGACCGACGATTTCCTCCCACCGTTGCCACCTCCAACAAGTGAATGACCGACTGGCCTGATCATCCCATACAGGTCCGCCGCTGTCAATGGCAAATCGGTCAGTTCCGGAAGTAGCCACTCTACGTCGCAATGTATTGCGCTTTCCGTACTTCTCACGTGCGATAAACGCCCCCACTTGAATACGTAAAGAAAGTTCTCACACGCCTGGCCTTTGCGTAATAACGGTAGCCCTGGCGGGGGCCGAAGGGTCCCGGCAGGGCTACCGTCTCATCATCAACCCTCGAAGTTGATCATTTGGGG
>JAKBGV010000043.1 GCA_021837305.1 Actinomycetes bacterium | reverse complement strand
GATTCTCGACGTTGAAGACCACGGCGTCGAGACCGGCTTCACTCAAGACGTCGATCGCGCCGACGAGGCGCGCCATCACCGATGGCCGGGTGATGACCGACACGAGGATGCCGACGGCGTCCGTGCGTCCCTTGGAGAGCGACGACGCGCTACGCAGCGGTCGATAGTCCAGACGCTCCATCGTGTCCAGGACTCGGCGACGGGTAGCCTCGCTCACTTGATCGCTCCCGTTGAGCACACGCGAGACCGTACCGACGCCTACCCCAGCCTCCGCAGCCACGGCCGCGATACTGATCGGACGCTTGTTCGCCACCACATTCCTCCAACGAAACTCCGGTAGGCTTCCCACGTCGGAACCGGTTCCACGCGATGTTACAGAGCACTAACATCAGAGTCAAGTCGCCCCGACGAAAGTTTTCTCTCAGTAGTTACACCACACGAAGTGCCCGCGACGAGCATTGAGAAGTTGGAACGTTGAGCCTATTCGGCGGACGACGGATCATCTCGGCGCGACACTTCACGAGAAGCATTTCTGACGGTCTAGGGATAGAACGAGCAAAGTAGGGAGTTCCATGATTGCCGATGTTGGAGCACGCGAACGGATTCGTACATCGATCCACCGTGCATCACCGATTGTCACGCCCGACGACGAGACGACCACGTCGGCCACGTGGTGGCATAGGGCGGTCATCTACGAGGTGTACCTGAAGAGCTTCGCCGACTCCGACAACGACGGCGTCGGCGACATCAAGGGGCTGATCGATCGATTGCCCTACATCAAAGAACTCGGCGCGGACGCGATGTGGATCTCGCCCTGGTTCGTATCACCGATGCTCGACGGTGGCTACGACGTGAGCGATTACTTCGACGTGAGCCCCCTCTTTGGCACACTCGCCGATGCACAAGAGCTCATCGACGCGAGTCACCGACTCGGGCTGCGGGTCGTGCTCGACTTGGTGGCGAATCACTGTTCGAGTGAACACCCCTGGTTCCAATCCGCGTTGACCTCCCCCCGAGGCTCCAAGGAGCGCGAACTATTCTACTTCCGAGACGGGCGCGGCGAGAACGGCCTCGAACCACCCAACGACTGGAAGAGCATCTTCGGCGGACCGGCGTGGACCCAGACCCGCAACGCCGACGGCACGCCGGGCCAGTGGTACTTCAATCTCTTCGACTCGAGCCAGCCCGACCTCAACTGGAAGAACGAGACGGTACGGGCGTACTTCGACGATGTCCTGCGGTTCTGGTTCGATCGCGGTGTCGACGGGTTCCGCCTCGACTCGGTGGCCGCGATCGGCAAGGACGACGACTACCGCGACATGGGTTTCGCGCCTGATGACCTCTACCGACCTGACAAGTGGGCCCCCGTCCCGTTCTTCGACGCCGAAGGCGTGCACGAGGTCCTGCGGCGGTGGCGGCGCGTTGCGAATGTCTACGAGTCGGAGAAGTTCTTGCTCGGCGAAGTCGTGGTGCGCGACATCGATCGCCTCGCGCGCTACCTGCGTCGCGACGAGCTGCAGTCGACGCTGTCCTTTGACCTCTGCAAAGTCTCGTGGGACGCTGACGAGTTCCGCCACATGATCACGACGCTGCACGACGCGTCTCTCACGGGCCACTCCTGGATGACGTGGACGCTCTCGAGTCACGACGAGATGCGCACCGTGTCGCGCTTCGAAGACGAGGGCGCAGCCAGCGCGCCGGGCGACGTCGCGACCACCGGACACCGGCGTGCTCGCGCCGCGTACCTATTGGCGATGGCGCTGCCGGGCTCGGCGTGCATCTTCCAGGGCGAAGAGCTCGGCCTCTGGGAAGTCACCGACATTCCCGACGACCGACGCCAGGACCCCATCTACTTTCGAACTGCCAAGCGACAGATCGGCCGCGACGGCTGCCGCATCCCACTCCCGTGGGAGAACGACGGTCCCTCGTTGGGTTTCAGCGGACGCGCCGAGACGTGGTTGCCGCAGCCGAGCGGTTGGGCCGACGTGAGCGTGGCGACGCAGCTCGACGACGAGACGTCGACACTGCAACTCTTTCGGTCCATCCTGGCGTTGCGCTCCCGCATCTTCAGCGACGACAACTGGGAGTTCTCCTGGGAGCCCAGTGCGACCGGTGTGCTCGCCCTGCGACGTGGTCCGAACTTTCGCTGCGTCATCAATTTCACCGGCGAGCCGGTGCGCATTGGCGACGACGACGAGGTCTTAGTCGCGAGCTCACCCCTGTCGAGCGACCGCGAGATCGGCGTCAACTGCGGCGCGTGGTTGCGGACTCGGTAGCGCTCAACGACTCCGGGGCGATAACGTCGTGATCAGCTGAGGGGGCTCGACCCCAGGCGCCGCGGCGGGTTTGGCCGCTCAGAGTCCGCTACGTCGTCGCCACCACTTGAATCGCGCGGTAGGCGGATTCCTGGCCACTCGCCGAAGAACTCGTGATCGAGACACCTCGTCAGGAAGCGACGATCGCCCACGCACCCGTACGACGTCTCGGCGGATGCGTCGACGCCGTCGCACGATTCCTCGCGGATGATCGGGGGTGCCCGATCACTCGTTATTTTTAGGTCATGCGTGTTCTGTTAGACGTCGACGACGTGGACGTGATGGATTGCACCTCGACTGACTCATCGTGATGTCCGACCACCCGCCGCCCCCACCGACTCATTGGACCCTGCGAGCGAAATTACTCGGCGTGCTCGCCACCCTCGTCCTCGTCGGCATCCTCGTCGAGTCGACGCAGCCAGGAGCATCGATCCCGTCGACGACGTCCTCGTCAGCGTCGGTGACCACGACAATTACGATTCGCCATCCGACGACCACGGTGACGACGAATCCGGTGTTCACCACGCCGTCGGCGGCCCTGAACCAGCGTTCGCGCGGCTGTGGGCTGGCGACGTCGCTCCCGGGACGCGCGGTCACCACCAGTGGGATTGGGCACTGCAATGTCCTCGAGATCGGCGACTCGCTGGGCACGGATTTAGGTTGGGGTCTCGAAAACGAATTGGCCTCGACGAGCACGTTCAGACTCCACCTCATGGACAAGACCTCAACCGGTCTGGCGGCCACGTGGTTCTACGACTGGCCACGCCAGGAGAAGGCAATGCTGGCGCGCTACCGCCCGAACTTGCTCATCGTCTTGCTCGGAGCCAATGATCAGCAGGGCATTCGCTTCGACGGACGCTCGTACAGTTTCGAAACACCCCACTGGCGAACCCGGTACGCCGCCTTGGTCAGACAGGTCGACACCCTAGCCACACGCGCCGGCAGCTACGTCCTCTGGATTGGACTCCCGACGATGGCCCCGGCCACGTTCAACGCCGGGGTGTTGACACTCAACTCGCTCTATCAGGGTGTCGCTCGCAGCGTCCCTGGTGTCACGTACCTGTCGACGTGGGGCCTCTTCTCCGACCGCCGGGGGCACTATCGCGCTAGCGCGCCGGTGAATCACGCGAACGCCGTGATCCGCGCGCCGGACGGGATCCACTTCAGCGCCATCGGCGGCGACGTCTTCGCCACGTTCGTTGTCGATGAGATCGAGTCGATCTACCACGTGAGACTCCACCTCGACCGACCGGCCTTCATCACCGACTGACCCATGGATCGCGGCTACGAGACGTGCACGAGCCGTCCGACCAAGAACGTCACATCCCAGGAGAGCACGAGACAGATCACGAGGAGTAGGCCGGTCGCCCACGGATCTCGTCCGAGCGACGTCGATCTACGGATTGGGTTCTCGACCACGTGATACGAGGTGACCGCGCAGACGACCGCTCCCGCGATCTCGACGATTCGCGCCAGCGGCGACGAGATCGGGTGGACGAGCTGTAGGGGCAGCATCAACCACACGAAGTGCCACAGGTAGAGCGAATACGAGATATCCCCTACGTAGCCCAAGGGCCGCCACGAGAGCCACGCGGCGGGTGCCGCACGCAGACTCGACGGACCCGTCCAAATCAGAACGGCGGTCGCTCCGCTCGGCCACCACGCGAGCACGCCGGGATAGGTGCTGAAGGCGTTGAGTCGAAGGGCCGCGACCGCGATGACCACCAGCGCCAGCACCGCAGCGATGGAATTCACGAGTGGGGTCCGTCGCGCCCACGCGACGGGGATGACGGCGACGAGCCCACCGAGCGCGAACTGCCAGAACCGGGTGAAGGGCGTGTAGTAGGCCGCAACGGCGTTCACGGGCGTGAGGTGATACGACCACCACGCCGACAACGCGATGGCGATGAGGAGGAATCCCGTCAAGACCCGCACGCGACTGGCTGACGGGATGAATCGGACGATCGAGAAGGTGATCACCGGGTACACGAGGTAGAACTGCTCCTCGACCGCGAGCGACCAAAAGTGCGTGACAAGCGAAGGCGCGAGGCCCGGAATGAAATAGTTACTCCCGGTGTTGATGAGCCTGAAGTTCTCCCCAAAGAGCGCGGCCCACCGGACGTCGCCGAGCAACTGCACATTGAAGTTCGCGCCGAGTAGGACGTACGCCGCCGCCACGGTCACCACCAGGACGACAGTTGCCGCGGGGACGATGCGTCGGATACGCCGGACGTAGAAGTGCGCCAGATTTTGACGGATACCGCGCTCGGGTTGACGAAGGAGCAGGCTCGTGATCACGAAGCCACTGATGACGAAGAACACGTCGACGCCGATGTAGCCACCCTCGAAACCCGGAACCGAGGCGTGGACCAGGATGACCAGGATGACCGCGACTGCGCGCAGCCCCTGGATGTCGGGCCGAAACGTCGACTGTTCACTTCGAAGCGGTTCGATCGTCTCGGCCTTCAGGATGCGCTCCTCACATTGCGGGCCTCGCGTTACCTGTCGAGAGTAGCCCCATCACCCCTCGGAACGGCGGGAATCGTCCACGTCGTCGTTCGACCGTAACAATCGCTGCTGGAAACGGGCTGAGGACCAGTCGGAAGACACACCATCATGGCGCTCCGCGATCACCGAGTGGCGCGCGGACACCGTACCGTCAGGTGCTCTCACCGACCAGCCCCGTTGGTGCGTCTCGTCGGTCGTACGGGCGCGCCGTGACCGCGAGCCAGATGTCAGAGAAACTCCAAGCTCGACGCCCTGGTTGGCTGCTCAGCGGGTGCGCTGTGAGCGCCACTGCTCGAATTGCGTGGCGACGATCCGCTCACCGTGGACGTGGGCGGCCTCCGGTGAGGCGAGCCACACGATGGGTGGGCCCATGATGGCGGGATCCAACAGCCGCGCCCGCACGTCGGGCGAGACCTCGTCGGGGATCATGCCGGTGGCCGTGGCGCCCCCGGGGAGAAGCACGTTGAGGCGCACCGACGTCGTCGCGAGGTCGGCCGCCATAACCTGGGCGAGCGCTTCGACCGCGGCGCCCGACGGGCCGTAGGGCACGAACCCAGCCCGGGTCATCGTTTCGATGTTCATCGAGATCACGACCACGCGGCCGCCGTCTGGGAGCATGAGCGGGACGACGGCACGGGCCACCAAGAAGGTCCCGAGGAGCTTCGTGTCGACGACATTGCGAAAGCCGTCTGCGGCGACCTCCCAAAACGGCTGGGGCTGGCTGAGGAACCGTGGGTTGACCGTACGCATGCCGACGCCCGCGTTACAGACGAGGAGATCGAGACCACCAAGCTCGGCGTAGATCTCGTCGACCGCGCTCGAAACCGCATCGCGTTCTCGGACGTCCATCGCCCAACCACGCGCGCCAGCTCCGAGTCGTTGCGCGGCGTTGCGCGCCCGTTCACGGTCGCGACTCGTGACCACGACCTGCGCTCCGGCGAGTGCGAGCGCCTCGGCCATCGCCCGACCGAGTCCACTCGTCCCACCGGTGACGAGCGCCCGGACACCGTGCAGTTCACCTACCAAACTTTCGGCCATACCCGCCACGCTACCGACTCGTCGTCACGCACCGGATCAGGTCCGTCGTCACGGGCCGCCACGAAGTCGTTGCCTCGAGGCCACCGTCACGTCGCACGACGACGAGTGGCGACCGGCCACGATCCGACGCACTCGCGACGGGTTCGCGTCACTGATCGCCTAGCGATTCACCGTCGACATGTCGGCGTATCGGTCACCCGCGCTCGATCCGACCGGCACGGCGGCGTCGAGCTCGGCCAGGTCACCGTCGCTGAGGTGGATCCCGAGAGCGCCGATGTTCTCGTCGAGGTAGTGGCGGTGCTTCGTGCCCGGGATGGGCACGACGTCCTCACCCTGGGCCAGCACCCACGCCAACGCCAACTGGCTCGGCGTGACGTCTCGCTCGGCCGCGAACTGGCGCACGCGCTCGAGGAGCTCGAGGTTCTTGGCGAAGTTCTCCCCCTGGAATCGCGGCGAGTGTCGGCGGAAGTCGTTCTCGTCGAGGTCCTCGACGCTGCGGATCGTCCCCGACAGGAATCCCCGCCCCAACGGTGAGTAGGCCACGAAGCCGATGCCGAGTTCTCGCACCGTCGCCAGGACACCATTGTCCTCGACGTCGCGCGACCACAGCGACCACTCGGTCTGGACTGCCGTCACCGGGTGGACCTGGTGCGCACGACGGATCGTCGCCGGGGCGGCTTCACTGATCCCGAGGTGACGAACCTTGCCCGCCGCCACGAGTTCTGCGAGGGCACCCCACGTCTCCTCCACCGGCACGCTCGGGTCGACCCGGTGCTGGTAGTACAGGTCGATGTAGTCGACGCCCAAGCGCGCGAGGCTGGCGTCGCAGGCACGGCGCACGTAGGCCGGGTGGCCGTTGACACCGACCCTCGTGCCGTCCTCGCGTCGCTCATTGCCGAACTTCGTGGCGAGCACGACCTCATGGCGTCGAGTCGCGATAGCGCGTCCGACCAGTCGCTCGTTGGTGAAGGGCCCGTACATATCGGCGGTGTCCAAGAAGTTCACCCCCGCGTCAAGGGCGGCGTGGATGACGGCGAGTGACTCCTGCTCGTCACCGCTGCCGTAGAACTCGGACATGCCCATGCAGCCCAGACCCTGCGCGGAGACCTCCAAGGCCGCCGGTCCGGCTCCGAGCGTGCGACGAGAAACGATCATGACAGACCTCCTGAGTCGAGAAGCAACCCTCACCTTATGGTCGTGTCACGGCGCTCGAGGCGAGGGCGATGACCGCACTGCGCCCGTGACGTGGTCTGGATCGTCGTGCGCGTCGGTGCCCGCCCGGGTTCCGTCCGTCGACTCAGTTGGGAACGCAACGACCTCGAGCCGCTCGAACTCGAGCCGACCCCGTAAACTTCCCGATTCCCCAGGCACGGCCCAACCGGACTACCGGCGAAGATCGAGGAGCCTGAACGGAATCGAACGCGCGGGTGTGGGAGGCTACGGCGATGGGCGAATCCGGGAACAAACCACGCAAGCGCCGCGTACGTATGGCGAAGGTTCCCCGAGGCGCGGAAGCGAACAGCGTCCATCTGGCCGGTCTCACCAGCAGTACCGGCGGCACGCACGGAAATCGTCTGGATCATGACGCCGCGAGGGGACGAAGTGAGAACCTCGGTAACTTTCAACGGTTCCTGCTGCGCTGCCTCGGTCGGTATCCGGAGAAGGACCCAACGAAGTAATCGAGGCCTACGTGACGGTGGGCTCGGCACAGAAGCACGGTGCCGCCAACGTGATGCCCGGGTGTCGTCGGTAGCCTCGCGGATCCGGAGGGTGACGTGTGGGCGACCCCGTCACTCGAGCGAGTCACGGGGTCGCGAGGAACTACGGCACGATGACCGCTCGACCGCGCAGGGAGCCCTCGTGCAGCCGCTCGTAGGCGGTGGGGGCGGCGTCGAGGGAGAACACCTCGGTCTCGACGTGCACCAGACCGCGCCGCGCGAGCTCGAGCACCTCGAAGAGCTCGGATCGCGTGCCCCAGTACGGAGCACGGATCGACGAGTCGTACGGCCCCGCGAGCACGCCCACCGGCAACACGCCGGCGCCGACGCCGACCAACACCACGTCGCCTTCGGTGCGAACGACCGCCTTGGCGAGGTCCATCGTCGGCTGCACGGCGACGAAGTCGAAGACGGCGTTCGCCCCCAGTCCGTTGGTCATCGCCTTGATCGACTCGGCCGCGGCGGCGTCGGAGCGCATCGTGTGGTGCGCACCGACTTGGGTCGCCAGGGCCAACTTCTCGTCGTCCACGTCGAGCGCGATCACCGTCGCCGGACTCAGCGCTCGCAACAACTGCACCGCGACGTGTCCGAGGCCGCCGACGCCGATCACCACGGCCGTCGAACCGGGCACGAGCTTCGCGAGCGAACCCTTGATCGCGTGGTACGGCGTCAGGCCGGCGTCGGTGAGGCTGACCGTCTTCACCGCGTCGAGCCCGTCGAGCGGCACGACGTGGCGTAGATCGTCGACAATCATGTACTCGGCCATCGAGCCGGGCGCGCCGAGTCCCGGGGGCGCGATGCCCTCAGCGGTGGCTCGCTCGCAGTAGTTCTCGTGGCCCTGGGCGCAGGCGTAGCACTGGCCACAGCCCCAGGGGCCGTACACGGCGACCTCGACGCCGAGTTGGCGTCCGTCCACACCTTCGCCCACCATGTCGATGATCCCAGCACCTTCGTGACCGAGCGTCAGGGGAAGCCCGAACGTGTACGCCTCGGCCGGCAGGCTCATAATGAAGGCGTCCGAGTGACAGACTCCCGCGGCGGTGACCTTCAGTCGCAACTGGCCGGGGCCCGGAACCGGCGTGTCGATCTCGACCACTTCTGGCGCCGAACCGATGGTTCGATATTGGAGAGCCTTCACGATTCCATCCCTTCGTCAACGGTCCCGCTTCCCACCGTAGGGAGGTGGTCGCTCCCCGCATAGGGCCGTTAGTCCATAACGCACGCCTCGACGCCCGTGCACCGGTCTCGCACTACGAGGGACGCGACGACCACGGGGGAAAACCCGAACCCGTACGACGAGCTGAGGAGAGGTGCCCGACCCACGAATCGGCCGATCATTGTGTGGAGAACGCGCAGTGAGTGACTCTCGACGGCAATGACGCGTCGACGAGATCGCGTCGTCCAGCGACGCGAGCGGTTCGTGACCCGAGCCTGCGACGAACCCGACCCGCTCGAGCGCTCGCAGCGTATCCCTACTCAAGCGGCGATGCACAATGTGACGAGTCCGCGCTCTAGAAGAACGGCGACCCGGGCATCGCGTGCGACGTTGAGCCTTCCCAAAGAACAGAGTCACCTCCGGTTCACCATCATCGCCGACGACCCGAGGGCCGTCACGCTCGATCGTTCGCTCGCGAACCTCACGTCGTCGTCACTGCACGACGACACCGTGACTCGTGCGACGCGACGCGACGGCGAGAATCCCCGACGGGGCGTGAACGGTCAAAAGCTGGAGGCTGGACCGGTGCGAGTAGAGCTCCAGCTACTACGCACGAGTGCTCAATCCGGGCCACCCGACCACCGGCAGAACTATGACTTTTCCCTGATCCCTCCCACCGAATTCACAAATCAGTGCGACAAACTTGAAATGGTTCGAGGATTTCTCGGACAAAACAACTGAAGGAAACACCATGTACGAATTTAAGACACGTACGTTCGGGCGAGTTGCCGTAGCCAGCTTGCTGAGCCTCGGTCTCACGGCGGGCGCGGTGAGCATCGCTTCAGCTGCGTCACACCCGGCCAAGACGACCAACCACTCCAGCGTGAAGGCACAGAAGAACATCGCGTTCCAGGGCCTTGCTAGCGGGTACGTGGCCGTCGTCGGCACGACCCCCGGCTCCATTACCGTCACGAACTCGAAGAGCTCCAAGGTGTTCACGATTACATCGACCACCAAGATCCTTCGCGCATCGAACGTGAAGAACGCGGCCAACTTGGCCACCGCTTACCGCGTCGAGGTACGCGCCTTAGCGTCGGCGCCGCTTGTCGCGACCAGTATCAACGTCCTGGCGGTCAAGGCACAGAAGAACATCGCGTTCCAGGGCCTTGCTAGCGGGTACGTGGCCGTCGTCGGCACGACCCCCGGTTCCATTACCGTCACGAACTCGAAGAGCTCCAAGGTGTTCACGATTACATCGACCACCAAGATCCTTCGCGCATCGAACGTGAAGAACGCGGCCAACTTGGCCACCGCTTACCGCGTCGAGGTACGCGCCTTCGCGTCGGCGCCGCTTGTCGCGACCAGCATCAACATCCTGGGCGCGAAGAAGTAAGGCTCCCACGATTGAGTCATCCCTCGGGCTCACCCGCGCTCTCGCAATTTGGTAGCGCGGGTGGGCCCGAGGGATTTTCACGCCATGCGGTGTCACGCGAGTAGTGAGACTCGCGTAACCGAGGTTGAACCCCTTCGCCGTAGGCGCCGCCACGTACTGCGGGGGTTGTCCCGTTACTGCGGCTGGGCGGTGCCGGCCTACTGGTAGTGCCGCGAGCAGACCACTTCCCCCTCACCTCGGCCATGCTCCCATGGTCTCCCACTCGGGTTTCGAGCGATGCGCGACCATTAGCTTCACGGGCTCTTCACCACGAGCAGGGCCGTCGACACTCGACGCTCGGTCCCATGCGACGGCCTGTTGAGGACCCGGCCTCTCGCATACAACGTGGTGGAGTTGCCACCGTCGAGGTCGAGTGCGGTCACGACGTCGATCGACCGAAGGAGACGGACGAGCTGACTCGCCGTGGCGCCCGACACGCCGTCCGTGCCGTCCACGGTCATGAGCACGGTCGCCCCCGACGCCGTCCAACCGATCACCGTTCTCGCGTAGGGCCGTGTCATGTAGGTGTCCGCCGGGTTCACCGGGTTGGCGATACCGTGGTCGAGCAGAATCGGGTGTCCCCCGATGCTGTCGCACCCGGCGGTCGACGTGGTGGTCAACGAGACCGTGTCGCCCGGGACGAGCGACGAGAGCGGCGAGCCGACCGCGGCCGAGATGGCGACCTGACCGGGGACCACCAACACGGCCTTGGTGGTCTCGGCGACGTAGCTGAGTTCGGCCGTCGCGTTGATCGTGGTCGGGCTGACGGCGGTGTCGACAGCCGTGAACACGTACGTAGCGCGACCGCCCGCCACCGGTGTCCGCAACGCGTACGGCCAGGTGAACAGCAGGGTTCCCGTCAACGGAAGATGGACCTGCACGTAGGACATCGGCAGCTGCTGGTTGATGGCGGTGATCGGCACGCTGACGCCGTTGACGTCTAGGGTGCTCGTCCAGTTGAACCCTCCGCTCACCGATTGTCCGTCGAGGTCGACCTGCTGGTGCGAGACCTCGGGGGTGTGCAGCAGCACGCAGTCTCGAGTGATCCCCCCGACCTCGTCGGCGGGGTCGGGTTGTCCGCGCGGCGTCCAGTCGAAGAAGTCACCGTTGACCGCCGCGACGCAGCCGACGGTCGTCCGGCACATCGCTCCCGGTGTCTGTCTACCCCCGTCGATCGCGTGGTGCGCGAGGCCGATCTGGAGCGAGAACTGGGGACCGTTGAACTCGAGGACGTGGACAATCCGGCGAACGCCGAAGCGACGACCGTCGATCTTGAACAGGTGGAGCCCAGTCAAAGTCGTCGTGCGCGACGCGACCGCGACCGTCTTCGCCATATCCCCTCGGACGACGGGTCGTGCCGAAGCCGCAGTCGTGATACCCATCAACGTCGTCGCGGCCATGGTGGCGGCCACGGCCGCCACCTGGCGGCGCGCCGAACGCCGCCCTTCGATCGATCGACGATGGCCCGTCAGCAAACGGACCATCGAAGGGTGGGTCACCTCGCCACGCTAGGTCGACCGGTGCGTCGTCAGTATCGCACCCACCTCGACGTCGATACCGGCGACGCGGTGGAGTCACGTGAACCCGACGTCAGCCCTCGCGCCGTTGTCCCCGACGGATTGGTCTAATCATCATCGGCTCTCGTGGCGAGCACCCCGTCGACTGAATCAATCCGTTCGCACACCGCGAACGACGTCGTGGCGCGTCAGAGGTAGCCCGCCATCGGCGCCTCCCTCGGCGGAAGGGCCTCGCCGTTGGCGACGCGACCCCCGTAGCGCTGTTGGAGCTCCTTGGCGTAGGAGTCGCCCAGGGTGGACACGGCCTGGAGCGCCGTGGCCAACTGGTCGATCTCGAGCGTCGATCCCGCGACGTCCGAGAACAGAAGGATTCCTTTGCCATCCCAGATCGCCCGGGCGAAGCGGATCGAGTTATTGATCTCGTTGATGGTGTGCAGGATGTCCGGGGGCGAACCAATCTCCCAGAGGACGGGGGCAAATACGGTCACGACCGGCGCATCCTTTTGGACCCGGACGTAGGTGACGACGGTCTCGCTACGAACCGGGATGTCGTCATCGTC
>JAKBGV010000042.1 GCA_021837305.1 Actinomycetes bacterium | reverse complement strand
CGGACTACCTGCTCACGGGACTCGTGGTCTGCAATAACTGCGGCCAGCGCTTCAGTGGCACGCGCGCGACCGGTCGCCACGAGACCTACCGCTATTACACCTGCGGCTCGCGCCAGCGCTACGGCACGAAGACCTGTAGCGCCGACCGGCTACCCGCCGACGTACTCGACAGCGCCATCATCGACTCCTTGCTCGCCGCCTACGAGGACTCGGACCTCTTTCGCGCTGCCGTTGGCCAGGCACAGCTACAAGCCCGTGACGGTCACTCGCGACATGACGACGAACTCCTGGCAGTCACCAACGAACTCGCCAAGGTCGACGCCAGTGTCGACCGCTACCTACGAGCCTTCGAGTCCGGTTCCATGCCCGAAGCGCTCTGCGGTGAACGAGTAAAGGAACTCGCTACCCGCGCCACCGTGCTTCGAGCACGCCGCGAAGAACTGAACGAAGAGATGGATCAGGCCGACATCACGTGTGCGTCGCCTGAGGAACTCGCGACACTGCGCGACCGGGTGAACGAGGCCATCGCCGAAGGCTCACCAGCCGTTGTTAAATCGCTCTTGCAGGCCCTCATCCACGAAATTCGTGTAGATAGCCGCAACGCCATTCAGCCCGTCTTTCGCGTGCCTTTGACTGGCGACGCCATGGCGGGCGATGCGGTTCGCGCACCGTCCCGGTCGGTGGAGGTGATGGGATTCGAACCCACTGCCTCTACATTGCGAACGTAGCGCTCTACCAATTGAGCTACACCCCCGAAGGAGCCACCAGTTTAGCCCAACGCGTACCGGTCGGATTCGTCGTCGTTCCACCGGCCGTTCACCCGGGCACTCGGACGGGTCTCGAAGGGTGGGAACTCCTCGAACTCGTCCTCGTCATACTCGTCATAGACCGGCTCGCTACGACGCGGGGCACGGGCGCGACGAGCGTCGAGCGGTTCTACCGGCGCCGCGGGACGACGACTGAGTGCGCCGATGCCGAGCGAGGACTCGTGTAGGTACCCCTGGCCCACGGCGTAGAACGCCAGAGCGATGAACCCGACGACACCGATCCACGCGACGATTGCGAGGTCCCAAGCCAACGCGAAGCCAGTGAAGAAGCCAATGATGGTGAGCGTCACCGCGGTGAGGACCAATCGAGTGAACATGACGCGCCGCCGCGCGCGCATCGAGCGCGCGCGACTGGCCGAGGCCGAGCGACTGACCCCCGCCGAGCGTGTGGCCGCCGGCCGGGGTGTCGCGGCATAGGCCGCGGCGTAACGGTTGGCGGTGGGGCGCTGTGCCGATGGTGCCTCGGTGCGCGGGTCCCGTCGCCAGGCTGGCGACTCATCGAACTCGTAGTCGTCGCTCCACTCGTCCCACGAACTACGGGCCTCGAGTGTCTGGTAGGTGTCGTCATCGTGAACCACGGTGAGGTGCGGGCGCCGGGGCTGGGCGCGCTCTGGTTCGTAGGTGCCGTAGCCGTCGTACTCGTCCAAGCGGTGCACGGGCTCGACCACCGCGCGCCGACCCATGACGTCATGTTCTTCGTGGAAGTGCTCGATTGACCGGTCGTTTCGAGTGTCGCGAATCCGCCGTACCAGCATCGGGATGAGGAACGCACCCCAGAGCAGTAGCAGGATGATCAGTAGCATCCGGCTCGCGTTCGCTGGATTTCACTCGACATTGCCGTTAAATGTACAAGGCCGTCACGTGAAATTGGTGGATGTTACTCCTCGTGTAGTCCACATTCGACTTTGTCACCACCGGCCCACCGTCCGCTTCGACGGTCGCCGGGGTTCACCGGCTTGGTCGTCACCGCCGCGCAACCAATCGACGCGTACCCCTCGGCCCACAGCGGATGGGACGCCAGCGCGTGCTGTTGGATGTAGTACGCGATGTCGTCGTCGGTCCACGTCGCGAGCGGGTTGACCTTGACCAGGCCGAACTTCTCGTCGTAGGAGACGATGGGTGTGGTGGCGCGTGTCGGCGCGTCAACGCGCTTGAGCGCCGTGATCCAACCCGCGCGTCCGGCGAGCGTGCGCTGCAACGGCTCGACCTTGCGCCGTGCACAGCACTGGGCGGTGCCACAGGGCCAGTCGGCCACGTCGGGGCCGAGCGCGGGTCGAGTGATCCGTAGCGACCACTCGCGCTCGATCCGATCGACGAACTCAAGCGTCTCGGGGAAGTGTCCACCGGTGTCCAGGAAGACGAACTCGGCCTCGGGCCAGCGCGTGCGCACGAGGTCCACGAGCACCAGGTCCTCGAAGGAGCACGCGACCACGACGTCACCAAGCTGGTCGAACGCCCACGTCAACACCTCGCTCGGATCGGCCGTCTCGAACTGGGTGTTGAGCGCCGCCAGGTCCGTAGTCGTGGGTTGACTCGGTATCATCATGAAAAGACCTCGAAAAGTTTAATATTTCCTAGTGATATTGTAGACTATTCGAGGAACGGAACCATGACCTTGACACCCCTGCGCCCCCAGACGACCACTGACCATCTCTCGTTGCTCGAGTCCCACGCCGTCTACATTCTGCGCGAGGTGGCTGCCGAGTGCGAACGCCCGGTGCTGCTCTTCTCGGGTGGGAAGGACTCGGCGGTGTTGTTGCACCTGGCCGTCAAGGCTTTTGCCCCGGGTCGCCTCCCCTTTCCCGTCATGCACGTCGACACCGGACAAAACTTCCCCGAAGTCCTCGCGTTCCGTGATCAGACCGTCGCCAGGCTCGGCGCACGCCTCGTGATTGCGAGCGTCCAGGAGGCGATCGACCGTGGCCGGGTGGCCGACCCCGGCCCCCACGGCGCACGCAACCGCTTGCAGACCGTGGCGCTGCTCGACGCCATCGTCGAGCACGGCTTCGACGCCGCCTTCGGTGGCGCGCGTCGCGACGAGGACAAGGCCCGGGCCAAGGAACGGATCCTCTCGTTTCGCGACGCGTTCGGACAGTGGGACCCTCGCCAGCAGCGCCCCGAGCTCTGGCAGCTCTACCAGGGTCGGGTCAACGCCGGTGAGCACCTGCGTGCCTTTCCGCTGTCGGACTGGACCGAACTCGACATCTGGCAGTACATCGCGCGTGAGAACGTCGCGCTACCACCGATCTACTTCGCCCACGAACGCGATGTGCTGCGTCGGGACGCGATGTGGCTCGCGGTCAACGAATTCATCCAACCTCGCCCCGGCGAACACGTCGAGCGTCGCCTCGTGCGCTACCGCACCGTCGGCGACGCCACCTGCACCGGCGCGGTCGAGTCCGATGCCGCCACGGTCGAGGCCATCGTGCACGAAGTGGCGACCGCGAACGTCTCTGAACGCGGCGCGACTCGAGCCGACGACCGCTTCTCCGAGACCGCGATGGAAGACCGTAAGCGCGAGGGCTACTTCTAGATGCAGCGCACGACCGACATCTTGCGCCTCGCGACCATCGGCTCGGTCGACGACGGCAAGTCCACGCTCATCGGCCGACTCCTAGTCGACACCCGACAGCTCTTCGACGACCAGCTCGACGCCGTGGTCAACGCCTCGGAGCGTCGCGGCGTGGGCGACCTCGACCTGAGTTTCGTGACCGACGGCCTGCGCGCCGAACGCGAGCAGGGCATCACCATCGACGTCGCCTACCGCTACGCCTCGACCCCGCAACGCAAGTTCATCATCGCCGACTGCCCGGGCCACGTGCAGTACACCCGCAACATGGCCACCGGCGCCTCCACGGCGGACCTCGCGCTCGTCGTAGTGGACGTCGCACACGGACTCAAGGAGCAGACCCGCCGCCACCTCTGCATCGCGGCGCTGCTCGGCGTTCGCGGCCTCGTGGTGGCGGTCAACAAGATGGACGCGGTGCACTGGTCGCCCGCGGCCTTCCAGAGCGTCGTCGACGAGGTGGAGACCGTCGCCGGCGAGCTTGGCTTCGACGCGATCACCTGCGTGCCGACGTCGGCGCTGCTCGGTGACAACGTCGTCGACGCGTCCGATCACACCCCCTGGTACCCCGGCCCCACCGTGCTCGCGGCGCTCGAGTCGAGTGACGCCGGCGCTTGGACGAACTCGACCAACGGCCCTCGCCTGCCCATCCAGTGGGTCCTGCGCCAGCCCGGCGGTGGGCGGACCTACGCCGGCATGGTCAACGGTGACACCCTGCACGAGGGAGACGTCGTCACCCTGCTGCCCGCGGGCATCGAGACGACGATCACGGCCCTCAACACGTTGCACAACGGACCCGACGTCCAAGCCGGGGCCGGACTCTCGATTGACGTGGCGCTCGCCGACGAGACCGACGCCGGACGCGGCGACCTCCTCGCCTGCGCGCCGCTGCCGCGGGTCACCCGCGAGATCACGGCGACGGTCTGCTGGTTCGGCGAACGCCCGCTCACCACGGGCTCGCGCCTACGCCTGAAGCACACGACCCGGGTCACCCCGGCGCGCGTCGTCGGGCTCGACGGCGTCGTGGACGTGGCCACGCTCACGGTCGAAGGCGGCGACGAGCTGCGCACCAACGACATCGGTTTGGTCCACTTGCAGACCGCGGACCCGCTGGTCGTCGACGACTACCGGGACAACCGGGTCACGGGGAGCTTCGTGCTGATCGACGAGGTGACCAACGCCACGGTCGCGGCCGGCATGGTCGGACGCGCGGCCTTCCTGTAGGTTGCTCGCCTCGGGCCGCTAGTACTGGACGAGCATCGAGATCAGGGCGATGGCGAGCAGGACCGCGATCACGTCGATCGAGCGCGTGAGTTGGCGACCCTTGGCGACCTCGGCCACACCGTCGCGGGCGATCTCGTTGGCCACCGTGCGTTCGAGGGGCAACGTCCGTGCTTCGAGGTGGCCGGCGATGGCGAGATAGCACAGCAGGCCCACGATCACGAAAGGGCGCCGCAGCGAGTCCGCGCTCCCGCCCGTGGCCGATACGGCCAACCCGCTCAAGACCAGGAGATGGACGACCCTCGCCGCCCAGTTGCGCCGTTCGGGGAAGCGGCGACGTTGGATGACCGCGTCGGCGCCGCCGGCGACCGCCACGGCCCCCGCTCGCATCACTGCGATGACGGTGAACGTCGCCACGGCGGCGAGTACGTGGACGAGGAACAAGAGGTCGAAACCGACCGACGCGGCAATCACGTCTCAGACAGTAACGCCTCGGCTGCCCGATACGGGTCAGTCTCACCGGCAATAAGCGCGGTGACCTGGTCCGCGTAGGCCGATCCTTCCGCGAGCTCGCCGATGCGCGCGCGCAGCATCACCGACAGGACCCGGTCCAACTCGGCGCGCGCCTGGGTCTCTCGGTGTTGGACGTGCTGGGCGCCGGTCACGAGCCGACGATGGTCGATGATGGCGCGCCAGAGCTCGTCGGTACCCGCCCCCGTGCTGGCCACGGTCTCGAGGATCGGTGGGCGGGGCTCTTTGGCGCTGCCGAGCTCGAGCATCTGCTCGAGGTCCCGACGGGTCTCTCGTAACCCCGCTCGGTCGGCCTTGTTGATCACGAAGATATCGGCCACCTCGAGCAGGCCGGCCTTGTTCGCCTGCATCGAGTCACCCCAGCCGGGGTTGGTCACCACGATGGTCGTGTCGGCGGCCGAAGCGATGTCGACCTCCATCTGCCCGACGCCGACTGTCTCGACGAATACCACCGAGAACCCCGCCGCGCCAAGGACCCGGATCGCGTCGGGCACCGCGAGTGACAGTCCACCGAGGTGGCCGCGCGTGGCCATCGAGCGGATGAAGACGTGGTCATTGGTTGCGTGGTCCTGCATGCGGATCCGGTCACCGAGGATCGCGCCGCCGGTGAAGGGCGAACTCGGGTCCACGCAGAGCACGCCAATCTGGTCGAAGGCCTGGGTCCCGTCAAAGGAGCCGCTCGCGAGCGCCGTCTTGATCAACTGGTCGGTGAGCGTCGACTTGCCCGCGCCGGGCGGACCGGTGAGCCCGACCACGTAGGGGGCGGGCGTCGCGTACGCGCGCGAGACGGTCGCGCGCTGATTCGAGCCGCCGGACTCCACGTACGTGATCAGGCGCGCCAGGGCCGTGCGCGAACCGGTGCCCGCTTGGGCGATCAACTCATCGGGGTCGCGCGCGATCATCGAAGTCGCTCGATCCGGGCGCCCAGGCCGGTGAGGCGTCCCACGAAATCGTCGTACCCCCGCTCGACGTGCTCGAGACCCTCGACGGTCGTCGACCCCTCCGCGACGAGGCCCGCGAGCACGAGCGCGGCGGCCGCGCGGATGTCGGTCGCGCGCACCGTCGTTCCAACGAGGTGGTCGACGCCCCGGATCATCGCGTGATGGCCGTCGGTGGTGATGTTCGAGCCCAGCCGGACTAGTTCGTCGACGTAGCGGAATCGACCCGCGAAGAGGTTCTCGGTCACCACCGAGACCCCGTCAGCGACCGCGAGCATCGTCGTGAGCAGTGGCTTGTAGTCGGTCGCGACCCCGGGGTAGGGCAACGTCGAGACGTCACAGCCCCGCAGTCGGGCGGGCCCGCGAACGACGATGCCCGGGCCGGTGACATCCACGACACCCCCCATCGCCTCGATCTTGCGCAGCAGCATCTCCATGTGGTCCGCACGTGCGTCGATGACCCGAACCGCGCCACCGGTGATGAGGCCCGCGGCGAGATAGGTCGCGGCGACCACGCGGTCGGGGATGACCTCGTGATCGGCCGCGTGGAGCGACTCGACGCCGTCGATGGTCAGCCGCGAGGTGCCGAGTCCCTCGATGCGAGCACCCATGGCGATGAGCTGGTGACCGAGGTCTTCGACCTCGGGTTCGCGCGCGGCGTTGTCGATGACCGAGCGGCCCTCGGCCAACACGCAGGCCATCAACAGGTTGTCCGTCGCGGTGTGGCTCGGGTACTCCAAGGTGATCCGCGTCGCGCGCAACCGGGTGCGCGTCGTCGTCGCGTGGATCGAGGCGCGGTCGTTGTGAAAGTCGGCGCCCATCGCCGACAGGCCGTCGGTGTGGAAGTTGATTGGTCGTTGCCCGAAGTCGTCGCCGCCGGGCAGGGCCATGTGGGCCTCGCCACAGCGCGCGAGCAGCGGGCCGAGCACGACGATCGAGGCGCGCATCGCCTCGAAGAGGTGGGCGGGCGCGATCGGATGAAGGTCCTTCGCCTCGGGCACGGTGATGGTCAGTTGGTGGTCGCCCGACACCACCTCACAGCCCACGGCCCGCAACAACTCGGTCATGACCACGACATCGCTGATCGTGGGGACGTTGGTCAGACGGTGGACGCCGCTCGCCAGCAGACAGGCCGCCATCTGCTTCAAGACCGCGTTCTTCGCGCCGAAGGCCTGGACATCGCCCGACAAGGGACCCGCGGGCTTGACCAACAACGAACTCACCCATCCAGTATTGCCGCTACGCAGAGGGGCTCCAACCGGGCCCCGTCACGACAGGCGGGCTACGCTTCGTATCGTGCAACCACCGTCAGAACCGGACCGTAATCTCGCCCTGGAAATGATTCGCGTGACCGAGGCGGCCGCCATCGCCGCCGCACGCTGGGCCGGTCGCGGCGACAAGAACGCGGCCGACGGCGCAGCGGTGGACGCCATGCGCTTCGTGCTCGGCGCAGTCGCCATGGACGGCATCGTCGTCATCGGCGAGGGCGAGAAGGACGAGGCGCCGATGCTCTTCAACGGTGAGCACATCGGCGACGGTCAGCCACCCCTGGTCGACGTCGCCGTCGACCCCATCGACGGCACGACGATGACCGCCATGGGTCGTAAGGGTGCGGTTTCGGTGATCGCGCTCTCCGAGCGCGGCACCATGTTCAATCCCGGCCCGTGCGTGTACATGCGCAAGATCGCGGTTGGCCCACGCGGACGCGGTGCCGTTGACATCAACGCGACGCCCACCGAGAACCTGCGCGAGCTCGCCAAGCGACTCGGCAAGCCGGTCCAGGAGTTGGGCGTCGTCGTGCTCGACCGTCCTCGCCACCACGAGCTGATTGGCGAGATCCGCGAGGCCGGCGCTCGGGTCCTGTTGATCTCGGACGGCGACGTGACCGGCGCGATCGCCACGGGCTGGCCGAACTCCGGCGCTGACCTCCTCCTCGGCATCGGCGGCACGCCCGAGGGCGTCATCGCGGCCGCGGCGCTCAAGGGGCTCGGCGGCGAGATTCAAGGCGTGCTGTACCCCCGCGATGAGGTCGAGCGCGAGACCGCCGAGGCGATGGGCTACGACCTTGACCGGGTACTCACCACCGATGACCTCGTGACCGGTGACAACTGCTACTTCTCGGCGACCGCGGTGACCGACGGCGACTTCCTCAAGGGCGTGCGATTCACCGAGTTCGGTGCCACGACCCAGTCCCTCGTCGTGCGCTCACGCTCAGGCACCGTGCGCACCATCGAAACGTTCCACCGTCACAACAAGCTCCAGGAGTTCACGACCGCCGGCTTCTGACCCGTTCCCTAGGGCGCACCGGGACACTGTTGGGCGACGAGGGATTCGTGAATCAGTGCACGAGTCAACACGTTGCCTCCGGCGCGGTCGCGCGTTAGGGTCCGGCTACGAGGACAACTCGTGAGGACTGAGGAGGCCGGAGTGAACGTAGCCCACCTGCTAGCAACGAAGGGACGCGACGTCGCCACGATCAACCAGGAACGCACCGTACGTGACGCGGTCGCGATGCTGAAGGAGCGGGGCATCGGCGCCCTGGTCGTCGTCGGCGGCACGGGGCCGCTGACCGGGATATTGAGCGAGCGCGACGTCGTGCGCGCCTTCGTGCGCGAGGGCGCCGACGCCCTCGACCTTCGGGTCGCGGCCCTGATGAGCACGTCGGTGACCACCTGTGATGAGTCGACGTCGGTCAACGAACTCATGACCACGATGACCGAGAAGCGCATCCGCCACGTCCCGGTCGTCCAAGGCGGCCTGCTCGTCGGGATCGTCTCGATTGGCGACGTGGTCAAGGCCCGGGTGACCGAGCTCGAGAACGAGAAGCGCGACCTCTTGGAGTACGTGAGCGCCCGCTGATACGCGTTGCCGTACGGAGTACGGTGATGGGGGGGGTGGCTCATGCTTGCGACAATCACGCAGTCGACGTTGACGGTTCGGGTACTGCTGCTCCACCTCACCATCGCGCGCGGTGGCGAGGTCGTCGGCGTCATCGGATCGCTGCTCGTCGTGGTAGCAGTCGTGGCGTCGGCCTGGGCGATGGGTCACGCCGTCGGCACGCCAGAACGTGTGTTCCACTCGATCGGGCGCTCCAAATGGCGATGGGTGGTCGCGATGGTCGTCCTGCTGGCGGCTGGCGACGCGACCGCGTTAGTGGTCGCGCTCTACTACCTGACCCGAGTCCGTCCGCGGCTCAACGACGTGGTGGGCGCTCGGCCCACCTCTCACACGCAGGATGACGAACGCTGACGGCGCGGCGCGTAGTCCGCTAGTTCGCCGCAGCGCGCAGGCGTAGTTCGGCGCGCTCCAGTGCGGCGTGCGCGAGCAGATGCGCCGCGTGGTCCTCCGGATCGCCCTTGGTCAGCGCGGCCAGTTCGGCCTCGGCGCGCTCTTTCGCGGCCTGGGCCCTCGCCACGTCGATATCGGTCGTGCGTTCGGCGACACCCGCGAGGACCGTCGCGCGCGTCACGCCTTCAACGTCGTCGGGACCGACCTGGAAGTAGCCACCGTGCACGGCGAAAGCGAACTCGCCCTCGTTGGTCTGGACTCGCACGACGCCCGCCACGATGTCACCGACGGTCTCGGTGTGCTGGGGCAGGATCGTGAAGTCACCCTCCGAGGAGCGCGCGATCAACGCGTTCGCCTCACCGCGCCACAACGCCGCTTCGGGCGTGACGATCTCAACCTTCAACGTGGCCACGACTACTCGTTCACCAGCTCGGCAGCCTTGCGCTCGACATCGGACGCGCCGCCGACGTTCAAGAAGGCCTGCTCCGGGTACTGGTCGAGGTCGCCGTTGACCAGGTGCTCGAAGGACTCGATCGTCTCGGCGACGGGCACGTTGATGCCCTCGATACCCGTGAAGACCTTGGACACGAACATCGGCTGGGACAGGAAGCGCTGGATCTTGCGGGCGCGCGAGACGGTGATGCGGTCCTCCTCGGACAGCTCGTCGAGACCGAGGATTGCGATGATGTCCTGGAGCTCCTTGTTCCGCTGGAGGATCTGCTGGACGCGACGGGCAACGGCGTAGTGCCGGTCCCCGACCACTTCGGGCGCGAGGATGTTCGAGGTCGAGGTGAGCGGGTCCACCGCGGGGTAGATGCCGAGCGCCGCGATCTGACGGCTCAGCTCGGTCGTCGCGTCGAGGTGGGTGAAGGTCGTGAACGGTGCCGGGTCGGTGTAGTCGTCCGCGGGCACGTAGACGGCCTGCAGCGAGGTGATCGAACGGCCGCGCGTCGAGGTGATGCGCTCTTGGAGCTCACCCATCTCGTCGGCCAGGGTCGGCTGGTAGCCCACCGCGCTCGGCATACGGCCAAGCAGCGTGGAGACCTCGGAACCGGCCTGGACGAAGCGGAAGATGTTGTCCACGAACAACAACACGTCCTGGTTCTTCACGTCACGGAAGTACTCGGCCATCGTCAACGCGGCGAGCGCGACGCGAAGGCGCACCCCCGGCGGCTCGTCCATCTGACCGTAGACGAGCGCCGTCTTCTCGATGACGCCCGACTCGCGCATCTCGAGCAAGAGGTCGGTGCCCTCGCGGGTACGCTCGCCGACGCCGGCGAAGACCGACACGCCGTCGTGCTGCTCGGCCACACGGCGGATCATCTCCATGATCAACACCGTCTTGCCGACGCCCGCACCACCGAAGAGGCCGATTTTGCCACCCTGGACGTAGGGGGCGAGCAGGTCGATGACCTTGATGCCCGTCTCGAACATCGTGGCGTGGGGCTCGAGCTGATCGAAGGACGGCGGGTTGCGGTGGATCTCCCAGTGGTCCTCGACGGTGCCGATGTCATCGGTGTCGAGCGACTGGCCGATGACGTTGAAGACGTGACCGAGCACGGCCTCACCGACCGGCACCGTGATGCCGCGTCCGGTCTGACGCACGACGGCACCACGCACGAGTCCGTCCGTGGGCTTCATGCAGACGCATCGCACGCGACCCTCGCCGATCTGCTGGGCGACCTCGCCGACGACGGTGATCGTCACGCCGTCGAGCTCGATGTCCATCTCGACCGCGTGGTTGATCTCGGGCAAGGAGTGCGGTGGGAATTCGACGTCCACCACCGGGCCGGCGATCGCGACGACGCGACCGGTCTCCAGCTTGGTCTCTTCGGGGGCCATGGTCATTGGTCTCTCACTTTCCCGAGCGGAGCGCTTCGGCGCCGCCCACGATTTCCATAATTTCTGTGGTGATCGAGTCCTGTCGGGCTCGGTTCATGATGCGAGTCAGGTTCTGACCCAAGTCGTCGGCGTTGTCAGTGGCTGCGGCCATCGCGCGCTGCTGTGACGTGTGGAACGACGCAGCGCCCTCGAGCAGCGCGCTGAAGATCTCGCTCTCCAGGGCCCGTGGCGCCAGGAAGAAGAGCAACTGCTCAACCTCGGGCTCGAACTCCGTGTAGCCCTTCAGCTTCGTGCTCGTCTCCACGGGCGCATCAGGCACGCTGAGCGGCAGGAGCTGCTCGGTCTCGACGACCTGGGAGCCGGCCGAGAGGAATCGAGTCGACACGAGGAAGACCTGTTGGACTTCCCCGTCGATGTAGGGCGCGGCGACCGTGCTCGCCACGCCGCGGGCGTCGGCGAAGCTCGGGCGGTCAGCAAAGCCAATGAAGCTCTGCTCGACGCTGAAGCCACGGAAGCGGAAGTACGGCGCCGCCTTCTTGCCAACGGCGATGATTCGCACATTCGTTCCCTGGGCGCGAAGCGAGTTCACGAGCCGTTCACCGGCGCGCAGCACCGACGAGTTGTAGGCACCCGAGAGTCCCCGGTCCCCCGCCACGATCAGCACCAGGGCCGACTCGACGTTCTCGGGTTGGGCGAGCAGACGCTTGGCCGCGGCGGGATCGCCCTTGGCGGCTTCGATGATGATCCGACGCATGCCGTCGCGGAAGGGACGGTTGGCGGTGATACGAGCCTGACTACGCGTGATCTGAGACGCCGCAATTAGCTCCATCGCCTTGGTGATCTTGCGCGTCGCGTTGACCGTCTTGATACGACGGCGAAGGTTGCGTTCCTGTCCACCGGCCATGTCTCCTCCTCTCTGACTCGCGGGTTGGCTTAGTTACTAACGGCGAAGTTGTCGACGAAGTTACGCATCGCCGCGTCGATCGCATCGGTGTCGGGCAGGGTGCCCGACGTACGGATCTGCTCGAGCAGCTCGGGGTGCTTCGCGCGGAAGGTCGCGAGCAACTCGGACTCGAAGCGGCGCACGTCGC
>JAKBGV010000041.1 GCA_021837305.1 Actinomycetes bacterium | reverse complement strand
ACGACGAGCTCGGGAGCCTCAACCCCGAGTCCGGCGTCCCGGTGAGCGTCGGGACGTCCGCGACCGGTCACGACGAGTTGCGCACCGTCGTGCTCTCGGCGTCGGGACGTCCGGTCGGCATGCTCGCGATGCGCAGCCTTCCGGTCACCGAGGGCGAGCGCGGTGTCCTGGACACCTTCGCCAACGACGCCGCGCTGGCACTCGAACGTGCCCAGTTGCGCGAACGGGCGTTGCGAACCCAGGTACTCGAAGAGGTCGACCGGTTGCGTCGTGGCCTGATGGACGCGGTCTCGCACGACCTGCGAACGCCTTTATCGACAATCAAGGTCGCGTCGTCCACCCTGGCCGAACGCGCCGACGAGCTGTCGTCCGATGACGCTCGAGAGCTGCATCACCTGATCGAGGTTGAGACGGACCGACTCACGAGACTGGTCAGAAATCTGCTCGATATGACGCGTATCGAGGCGGGTGTGCTCACGGCGCGTCGACACGAGGTCACGGTCGCAGCGCTGGTGAGCGACGCGGTGAACGCGATGCGCTCGACCCTGAGCGAGCACCGCGTCGTGGTCGACGTCGCCGAATCGCTGCCCAACGTGGACATCGACCGTCTGCTCATGGTCCAGGTGCTCGTCAACTTGCTCGACAATGCCGGACGACACTCGCCCTCCGCCAGCACGATCACGGTGAGCAGTGAAGTACGCGACGGCACAGTGGTCCTCGCGGTGAGCGACGAGGGCCCTGGCGTCGCCGAAGCACTGCGGCCCTCGGTCTTCGACCGGTTCTCGCCGTCCGGTTCGGGCGAGCGCTCGGGGCTCGGTCTGACCATTGCCAAGACCTTCGTCGAAGCCCACGGCGAGCGCATCTGGTACGAACCAGTGCCGGGCGGCGGGGCTCGATTCGTCTTCTCGCTCCCTCGGGCCGCGATGGTGGGGCGCTGAGATGGCCCGCGTCCTGGTCATCGACGACGACCCCTCGCTGCTGCGGGCGCTTCGCCTCGGGCTCAAGTTAGGTGGCCACGAGGTCTCGAGCGCGAACAACGCGGAGCAGGGACTCTCGCTCACCGCCCTCACGGCGCCCGACGTCGTGGTCCTCGACCTCGGGCTCCCGGACCTCGACGGCCTCGAGGTCTGTCGGCGGATCCGCCAGTGGAGCGAGGTCCCAATCATCGTGCTCTCGGCCACCGACTCCGATGAACGCAAGATCCTCGCCTTGAACGGCGGCGCCGACGACTACGTCACCAAACCCTTCAGCATGGGCGAACTCGAGGCTCGCATTCGCGCCGTCCTGCGGAATCGTCCGAGCGAGTCCGACGCCCACGTTCCCGCGACCCTACGAGTGGGCGACCTCGACCTCGACCTCGTCCACCACGAGGTGCGCCGGCGCGACGTCAGGGTCGAGCTCACCGCCAAGGAGTTCGGCTTGCTCGCCTTCCTCGCCCGCCACGTCGAACGCACGTGCACACACCAGATGATCCTCGGCGCCGTGTGGGGGCCCGGTTACGCCAGCGAGGCCCAGTACGTCCACGCCTACGTGCACCGACTTCGCGCGAAGTTGAACGACGAGAACGGCGAACTGATCGAGACCACCCCGGGTGTGGGCTACCGCCTGCACGTCGCCCCGGGCGAGGACCGGTGACGAGGAACCGAGTGCCGCGGTGGCGCGATCCGTCGCTAGAGCTCGCTCGCCCAGTCCCGACTGTTGAGGATGGTGTTGAATCGGTCGAGGAATCGCGCCACGTAAGCGCCGTCCACGGCGCGATGGTCGAAGGTGAGGGCCACCAGACCAATCGAGTGGATCCCGATCGACTCCTCGCCCGTCGGTGAGCTCAGCACGACCGGCTTGCGGGCCACGCCGTCGGTGGCGAGAATCGCCACCTGGGGCTGATTGATGATCGCGCCGGTGATGAGGGTGCCGAATGGACCGGGGTTGGTGATGGTGAAGGTGCCCCCGGTCATGTCGTCCACCGTCAGCTTCTTCGAACGCGCCTGGTCCGCCAGCGCACGGATGCGCCGGGCGACGCCGACAAGTCCGAGCGCGCCGCTCTCACGGATGACGGGCGCGACGAGCCCGTCATCGCCCAGGTCGACGGCGATGCCGAGATTGACCTCACGATGCACGATGAGCTGGCCGTCGCCCACGGAGGCGTTGAGATGCGGGAAGTCGCGCAGCGCCTCGATCGCCGCCAACGCGTTGAAGGGCAGATAGGTCAGTGTGAAGCCCTCACGCTCCTTGAAGCGACGACCGTGCGCGCGACGAACCGCTTCGACGTGCTCGTAGTCGATCTCACGGACCATCAAGGTGTGCGCCGACGTCGCCTTGGAGCGGACCATGTGCTCGGCGGTGAGACGACGGATCCTCGTGAAGGGCACCACCACGTCACCCGCGGACGGCGCGAGCGACGGCGAGGCGTCAGACGCGGTCACGCTCGTGGGCCGGTCGGCGATCGCGAGCTCCACGTCGCGCCGGGTGATCCGTCCGTCGGGTCCGGTGCCCGCGACGGTCTCGGGGTCGATATCGTGCTCGCTCATCAGTCTGCGCACCACGGGCGAGAGCAACGACCGACCGGTCGCGGGGACCGGAGCGGGCGCGGCCGCGGCGGCCGCGATGACGTCCTCTCGGGTGATGCGTCCCTTCGGCCCGGTGCCCACCACCGCGGCGGCGTCGAGGCCGTGCTCCTGGAGCAGCCGTCGCACGACCGGCGAGAGCTGTTGACGATTCTCCTTGGCCCTCGCGCTCGAAACGCGAGCCGTCGCGCTCGCGAGCGCTGCCGAGAGGGCGGCGGGTTCGACAGGTTCGACGCCGGACAGCTCGTCGCCGTCGCCACCGATGATGGCGAGCACCGTGCCGACGTCGACAGTCGTACCCTCGGCGACGACGATCGAGGTCAGCACGCCGTCGTGCTGGGCGGGGATCTCGGTGTCGACCTTGTCAGTCGAGACCTCGAAGAGCACCTCCCCGCGTGCGACGACGTCCCCGACGTTCTTGAACCAGTGGACGACTGTCCCGTCTGCGACGGTCTCGCCGAGCTGGGGCATGGTGACCTCGAACATTCTCTCCTCTTTCGCGTCGCGGGTACCTCGACTCGCCACGACGCCGTAGCGGCGTCGTGGCGGCGGGTTCACGCGTTCATGGCCTTGGACACCGATTCGACGATCCGTCCGACCGAGGGGATCGCCATGTCCTCCAGGGCGTCGGCCGCGGGCAGCGGGATGTGCGGGGTCGTGATGCGCACGATGGGTCCGTCGAGGTCGTAGAACGCCTCTTCGGCGACGATCGACGCGAGCTCCGCGCCCCAGCCGAGCAGTCGGGGGTTCTCCTCGACGGTGAAGAGATGGCCGGTCGAACCGACCTCGCGCAGCACCGTGGTCACATCGAGCGGTACGAGCGATCTCAGGTCCACCACCGTGCAGTCGATGCCCTCCTCGGCGAGCTTCTCCGCGGCGGCCATCGAGCGCGGCACCATGTTGCCCAGTGCCACCATCGTCGCATCCGCGCCCTGGCGCAGCACAGAGGCCTTGCCGAGCTCATCGACGATCTCACCGTCGGGCACGTCCATCTTGCTGGCGTAGAGCGCCTTCTCCTCGAGGAAGATCACCGGGTCGTTGTCGCGAACCGACGCCGCCATCAACCCGATGACATCCACCGCGTTGGACGGGACGACGACCTTCAGACCGGGCACCATCATCGCCCAGTTCTCCACGCTCTGGGAGTGCTGAGCGCCGAAGCGCAATCCCCCACCGTTGCCCGAGCGGATGACCAGAGGGAAGGAGACCTGGCCGTTAGTCATGTAGCGGCTCTTGGCGATCTCGTTGGCCACGATGTCCCAGCACACGGCGAAGAAGTCCGCGAACATGATCTCGGCGATCGGTCGAAGACCGGTCATTGCGGCGCCCATGGCGGCGCCGAGGATCGCCTGCTCGCTGATGGGGGTGTCGCGCACGCGAAGCGGCCCGAACTCGTCGAACAGGCCGACGGTGCCCTTGAAGACCCCGCCAGCGGCGCCAATGTCCTCGCCGATCATCACGACTGATTGGTCACGCTGCATCTCTTGGGCGATGCCACGGGCGATCGCCTCACGGTAGGTCAGTTGCGCCATGATGATCCTCCATCGGCCCACAGGTCCTTCATCAGGTACTCCTCGCCCGGCACGTCACCGGCTTTGGCTTCATCGACCGCGCGTTCCACGGCGGCCGTCACGTCCTCTTCGATCGCCACCAGCTGCTCCTCCGTGGCGCCGACCTCGAGCAGGAATGCCCGGTAGCGCGGGATCGGATCCTTCGCCAGCCACTCGGCCACCTCGGAGTCCGGCCGGTACTTGCCCGGGTCGGCCCGCGAGTGCCCACCGTGTCGGTAGGTCGTGGCCTCGATCATGCTCGGACCCTCCCCCGCGCGAGCCCGCTCTATGGCGGCACTCGCGACGGCGTACACCGCTTCGGCGTCGTTGCCGTCGACGATGATGCTCTCGAGGCCGTAGGCACTCGCCCGGTCAGCGGCCGGGTTCGCCACCGCCGTGACCTCGCTCGTGCGGGTGTACTCCATCCAGAGGTTGTTCTCGCAGATGAAGACCACGGGCAGCTTCCAGATGGCCGCGAAGTTGAGCGCCTCGTGGAAGGCGCCGATGTTCACCGAACCGTCGCCGAAGAAGCACACCGCAACCTGGTCGGTCCCGCGGTACTGCGCGCTCCAGGCCGCACCGCAGGCGATCGGCAGGTGGGCGCCGATGATGGCGTAGCTGCCCATCACCCCGTGCTCGACACTGGTGAGATGCATCGAGCCGCCCTTGCCGGCCATGAGGCCGTTCGTGCGCCCGAGCAACTCGGCCATGACGGGCGTCATGGGAACGCCTCGGGCCAAGGTGTGCGCGTGCCCCCGGTAGGTCGCGAAGGTCCAGTCATCGGGCCGCATCGCCGCGGCTACTCCGGCCGCAATCGCTTCCTGGCCCAGCGAGAGGTGGCTCGTGCCCTTGACTAAGTTCTCGAGGAACAAGTCGTATGCCCGGGCCTCGAATTTGCGCAGCGTCAGTTGGACCCGGTAGAGGTCCAGCCTCGCCTCGAGATCGAACACCGCTGGCGCGGTCGCCGAAGTCACCATCTTCCCCTCCTCATCGTGCCCCTGCACCCCATCGTGCCCACCCCGACGGCTCGCCGACGGTGAACACCTTTACTGCACAATAGTAACAATGAGTGAACAGTGCCACTGAAATTCGCGGAATCTCGTCCGCACGGGAACTTCTCCTGGTAAACCGACGCTGACCATGTTCTATGGTGTCGCATCGGCTCGGTGAACTTGTCCGATCGCGTTGATTCCTATCGCCAAGGCGCTGAACTCAGGCCGTCGCCCGTGGTGGCGTGGCCAGACCGTCGTCGACGACGAGACCCTCGGGTTCGAGGACGAGCCCCGCGCTACGGGCCTGTTCAGCGAGCAGCGCCGCGAAGTCGGCGCCGCCGTAGCCCGCGCCGACGGCGCTCGTGACGAGCTCGGTCGTGAGCGCCGCGAGCGGCATGGACGCCGACGTCGCCTTCGCCGCGGCCATGCCGAGGTTGAAGTCCTTTCGCAGCAGCGACGTGGTGAACGTCGGGGAGAAGTCGAGGTTCACGAAGGCCGGGGTCTTGTAGCGCGAGAACGGCGAACCGAGGATCGAGTTGTTGATGAACTCGAGCAGTGCGCTGCGCTTGATGCCGTTGCTCTCCGCGAGCACCATGATCTCCGAGAGTGACTGCGCGACGACGCCGAGGAACATGTTGTGACAGATCTTGACGAGTCGTGCGACTTCGCCCGCACCCACGTAGGTGACGCCCGCCCCAATCCGCGAGAGATACGGCTTTACCTGGTCAAAGGCATCTTCCTCTCCGGACACGGCGAGCGTCAACTGCCCCGCCGCGACGACCTTCGGGTTACCGCTCACGGGTGCGGCGAGGAACTTAGTGCCACGTCGCTCGCACGCCTCGCGCACCATCGCCGAGGTCTCGGCCGAGATCGTCGAACTGTCGACGAGGATGGCCGGGGCGACGTCGGGGTTGGCCAAGACGCCGTTCTCACCGACGGTCACTTCGAGCACGTCCTGGTCGGCCGAGACCATGACGAACACGATCTCGCGGTCCGCGAGGTCGCGCGGGGTCTCCACGACCGTCGCGCCGATCACGCCCAGCGCCTCGGCCTTCGCGCGGGTGCGATTGGTCACGGTGACGTCGTCGCCACCCTCGATCAGTCGGGTGGCCATCGCCGCGCCCATGCGGCCACAGCCGATCCAACCGATCCGTCCGTCGTTGCCCATGGTCGTCTCTCCTTCGGTGTCACTCGCCACTACCACCATTTGATTACATTTGTACAGTAATACTCAACTTCACTGATCAACACCGTTAACTACGGCGATGTGCGCGGATCGCATGACCACCGACGCGGGTCCGGGCACCGTCGCGGGGCCGACCGTGGCGTTGGCGTCGGGCTCGATGGCGTGTACTCAACGAAAGTGGCGGCTCGCCGAGTGTGACGCGACGAGACCTATCATGCCGCTGTGAACATCATTGTGACGTCGCTCAAGGGTGGAGTCGGCAAGTCGACGACATCGATGTACCTCGCCGAGGCCGCCGTCGAGCGCGGCTACGATCCGGTCACGCTCATCGATGCCGATCCCCAGGCCTCGTCCGCGGAGTGGCTGGAGTTGTGGCCCCTGCCCGGCATCACTGTCGTGGAGGCACCCTCGGAACGCACCGCGACGCGCGCAATTCAACGCGCGGAGGGCCTCGTCGTGGTGGACACTCCGCCGGGCAACGAGCGCGTCACCCAGTCCGCCGTCGCACTCGCCGACGCGGTCGTCATCCCGACGCGCGCGGGCGGCGTGGAGTACTCGCGGGTGTCAGCCACCATCGAGTTGATCCCCAAGCGCACCTCCTACGGCGTGGTGATCTGCGCGGCGCGGCTCGGCACGAACGATCTGGAGGCCGCCATCGCGTGGTGGAAGGAACAGAAGGTGGAGGTCTGGGGCGTCATCCCCGAACGCGTCAGCATCGCCGCGGGCCCCGAGGCGCGCCTCAGTCGCGAGGGCCTCGAGAACTACGACGCGGTGCTCAGCCGCGCCCTGCGCGGCTGGCGCTGACCCGCGCTCGTCACTCGGGCCCGCGGGGCTGTTCAGTAGAGTTCGCCGTGGCGCCCCGCGCCACCTTGGAACCGGCGCGCGCCCTCGAGACCATCGGCCTCGAGTGAGCGCTGCCCGAGTCTGAACTCGTTGACCATCGCGTCACGCTCGCTGCGACCCGCCTGTTCGTAGAGCGAACGGCGGTCGTTACGCAGACAGGTCTGGGGGAAGGCTGCGATCTGGGCCGCAATCGCCTCGGCGGCCTCGCGCGCGTGGCCGCTTCCCACGACCCGGTTGACCAAACCCATCGCGTGGGCCTCGTCGGCTGACACATCGCGGCCCGTGAGCACGAGGTCAAGCGCCCGACCTTCGCCAATCAGCCGCGGCAGTCGCACCGTGCCGCCGTCGACGAGGGGAACTCCCCAGCGTCGACAGAACACGCCGAAGACCGCGTCGGCGGCCGCGACTCGCAGGTCGCACCAGATCGCGAGCTCGAGCCCACCGGCGACGGCATAGCCCTCGACGGCCGCCACGACCGGCTTGGTGAGCATCAGGCGCGAGACGCCCATGGGTCCGTCCCCGTCGCTCGCCATCCGGTTACCCCGATCGGTGCCGATGGCCGTGAGGTCGGCGCCCGAGCAGAAATGACCCCCGTCGCCGTACAACACGGCGACCGAGGCCGTCTCATCGGCGTCAAAGGTCCGAAAGGCATCGGCGAGAAGCGCAGCCGTGGGTCCGTCGACGCTGTTGCGCGAAGAAGGGCGGTGCAGAATCACCGTGGTGATCGGCCCTGTTCGTTCGATGCGGACCGCCGCCGGATCACGCATGATCGTCTCGCCAGAGTGGATCACGCAAAGCCCGGCGCAGCACCTTGCCAACGGCAGACTTAGGGATCTCGGCGACCACCGACACGCGCTGGGGGACTTTGTAACCCGCGAGGCGCTGACGCACGAAGGTCCGTAGCTCGTCTTCGCTCGCGACGAGGCTGGGCTTGAAGACGACGAAGGCGACCACCGCCTCGACCCACTTCGGATCCGGGGCGGCGACGACCGCGCACTCGGCGACAGCCGGGTGCTCCATGAGGGCGTCTTCGACCTCGCGCGGGTAGACGTTGTACCCGCCTGTGACGATCATGTCGCTTCGCCGGTCAACCAGGTAGAGATAGCCGCGCTCGTCGCGTCGGGCCATATCCCTCGTGCGCAGCCAACCGTCGCTCATCATCTCAGCGTTGAGCTCGTCGGCACGGTAGTAACCCGCCATGACAAAGGGAGCACGCACCTGGATCTCGCCGATCTCGCCGACTTCGGCGACGCGGTCGTCCTCGGTGACGAGTCGGATGTCGGCCTCGACGCTCGGGTACCCGCACGACCCCAACAGCGACGCGTCGAGATGGTCGCGCTGGTCGAGGACAGTGATACACAGCGGTGCCTCGGTCTGCCCGTAGTACTGCACGAAGATCGGCCCCCAGACGTCCATCGCGCGTTCGAGGACCGGTCGCGGCATCGGACTCGCGCCGTAGATCACCGTTCGCAAGCTCGAGACATCGGCGTGCTCAGCGGCTCCCGAGGTGAAGAGCATCGCGAGCATCGTCGGCACCAGGTTGACTTCGGTGACGCGGTGACGCGCGATGGCGGCGAAGAACTCCGTCGGCTCGAACCGTTCGAGGATCGCCGTCGTCGCGCCGCGCAGCCAGTAAGGCAGCACGAAGGTCCCACTCGCGTGGATGAGCGAGGCGGCGTGCAGCATCACCGAGTCACGCGCGGGTGAGACCAGGTTCGTCAGGATGTTCGTGGCGATGGCGGCGTAGGAGCCCTGCGTGTGGACGACCGCCTTCAGCGTCCCGGTCGTACCTGAGGTGTAGAGCACCAGCATCGGATCGTCATGCGAGAGGTCGACACCGGGATCCGTGGCGTTGGCGCTCGCGGCGTCGGCGAGGAGGTCGTCACCGGCGAGACCCGGGTCGCCGAGCCCGATGTCGACCAGACCGGTCACCCGCTCGGCCAGTGACGCCGCGACCTCACCCAATCCCGGACCGTGGATCAGCCAGTGCGCGTCGGTCTCGTGCAACATCCGCTCGTGTTCAAGCGCCGAGAGCCGTGCGTTCAATGGCACCCGCACGAGGCCGGCCTTCAGGCACGCGAAGTCGAGCGAGACCGACCACAGGCCGTTACCGGTCAAGAGCGCCACCAGGTCACCCTTCTTGAGACCTCGCGCCAGCAACGCGTTCGCGAATCGATTCGCGGCGTCGTCTACCTCGCGGAAACTCAATCGCTCGGCGCCGAAGACCACCGCGGTGCGCGCGGCGTATCGCTCGGCGCCGCGTCGCACCATCTGCGCAGCGAGCATTATCCCCCCTGAATCAGACCATTCGGTCTGTTTAAGGATAGCCTGGCGAGCGTGGCGGAGCGCGTGGGTCAGCAGCGGGGTGCGCGCACCCGTGAGCGTATCCTCGAGGCGACCGTGACCTGTCTCGTCGAGCACGGCTTCGCTTCCACGACGATGCAGCGGGTCCAGAACGAGGCGGGCGTCTCGCGCGGCGCACTCGTGCACCACTTCACTTCCATGGATGAATTGCTCGTCGGCGCTGTCCACCACGTCGCGAAACGCCAGTTGGACACCCTGATTCGCGACACCCCTCTGCTCGACTGCGGAACGCAGGGCCGCGAGCAACGCGTGTGGCTGCTGCACTCGGTGATGTCCGGTCCCGTCTTCCTCGCCGGGCTCGAACTCTGGCTCGCGGCACGCACCAACCCGACGTTGCGCGCGGCGCTCGTCCCAGTGGAACGCGAGCTCGGCCACGAGATTAACGCCGCACTCACCGGCGAGGACGCTACGGGAAACCTGACCCGTTTCGAACTCGACGAGTTCCTCGTGACCCTACGCGGACTCGCAATCACGAGCGTGCTGCGCGAAGACCCGCGCGTCGAGCGCCACGTCATCGAGGACTGGATCGCGACGAGGCGCTAGGTCAGCTGTCGCCTCGAGGACGCCCACCGACCGGTGTCGTGCGTCGTCTCGTCTCGGGTGTGCCCGCGGCGGGTCGAGTCCAGGAGACATCAGTCGGTCTCGGCGCCAACGCCGAGCGTGCCAACGCGCCGGTCACCACCGCCCACAGCGCCGAGGCGAGTGCGAGGTGCACGTCGGCGAGGACCGCCGGTGCACCGAGCACCGCGTCGAAGGCTCCGATGATGACCTGGGTCACGAGCAACGTCACCGCGGCGATGGCGGTCACCCGATGATCGCGCCACAGGGCGACGACGTAGGCGACGACGAGGACCGCCGCGACCAGCACGAGGGACCGATGCACGTACTGAAGCGCCACCAACCGCGTCGGCGACGAACTCGCGAAGCACGCGGGCCAGGACCGGCAGGCCGCCTCAGCCCCACCGTCGACCACGACCGAGCCCGATACCAGGACAACGAAGAGCCCGCTGACACCCGCCCAGGCAACCCCGTCGCCACTGAAGCGTCCCCAGGGCCGCGCGGGCTCGACGAACGACGCGACCGCGGTGACCGTCACTACGGCGAGGAAGAGCAGACCGACGATCAGGTGGGCCGCCACCGTCGCGGGGGCGTTGTCGGTGAGCACCGTGATCGCGCCGAGCACGATCTGCACGACGACGACCCCGAGGGAGAGAAGGCTGAACGTGCGCACCTGGGCCACTCGAGCGCCGCCTCGCCAGGTGAGCACGACGAGCGCGATGATCGCGACCGTGACGATCGTCGCGAGATAACGGTGGGACTGCTCGAGCAGCGGGTGGAGGTGGTCAATGGGCCCGACGCGCCCGTTGCAGAGCGGCCAACTCGAACAACCCATGCCCGAGTCGCTCACGCGGACCGTACTGCCGAGCACGACAAGCAGGTAGGTCGCCACTGCGGTGATGAGCGCGAGTGTGCGCACCCGCCACATCGCTCGTGGCGTCGTGGGGTCCTCCGGTCCCGTCAAATCGCGTTGGCCGGCCACGGACTTCATCGCGCTGGGCGCGACCGCGCGCGCGGTGATGCCACGAGGGCGCGAAGTGGCGCGCGACCACCGACGACGCGCCGCAACGACTGACCACCGACCACGCGCGAACCTCGCTTCAGTTCGACCTTGCTCGCACCTTATCGACCGCGGCTCCGCCTGTCCACCGCCGGGGAGTGGACTCGGTGGGGCACTCACGCGCGGTCGGTCACGACCACGCTGGTGATCGGTCGCGGTGACCCCGGTGACGGCGCGGCAGGCGGCGCGGCCTTCTCGGATCCACGGGTCGACGCCGTGGTCGAACGCCACGGTTCCGGCGTGGGAAAGTAGAGGTTCATGGCCGGTCAACGAGGTGAGGTTGCGCGCGACGGCGCCGAACGACGCGCCGCCGGCTACCGCTCGCTCGGACGCAGACCCGAAGACGACCTCCACGTGCCCGACGGCTGCGACCTCGGTCGTGTGAGCATCGTCCACGGCGCCAACGCCGACGTCATCTGGTTCGACGCGAGCGCGAACGAGGTCGTGTCGCTCTGTCACCTCTCGCCCAACGCCGACCCGCGTCCGGTCGCCGGCGATTGGGTGGCGGTGCGCGACGACCACGTCGAGGCGGTCCTCGAGCGTCGCAGCGCGCTGCGACGTCTAAATCGCCGCACGCGCGCCGTCCAGGTGCTCGCTGCGAACGTCGACCTGGTGCTGCTCGTCATCCCGATCGACCGCGAAGCCAACGTTCGCATGCTCGAGCGCTACGCGGTGATGGCTCGCGACAGCGGCGCCCAACCCTTCATCGTCCTCACCAAGGCCGACGAGGCCGACGACGTCGAGGGCGCCGTCGAGGCGGTGCGCGCCGTCGTGCCCGACGTCGAGGTGCTCACGACGAGCTCGCACAGCGGCGAGGGGATCGACCACCTGCGCCGCCTCCTCGCCCTCGGGGTCACCGCCGTCATGCTCGGCGCGTCGGGCGCCGGCAAGACCTCGCTCCTTAACGCACTCGAGGGCAGTCACGAGTTGACGCGAACGCTCGGCCGCGGCGGCGACGGCCGCCACGCCACGTCCACGCGCAAGCTCTACCGGCTGACCGGCGGCGGCGTGCTGCTCGATATCCCGGGCATCCGCCTCGCCACTCTCGCCGTCGAGTCCGACGACGTCGACGAGACCTTCACCGAGATCGACGACGCGGCCACGCGTTGTCGCTTTCGCGACTGCTCCCACCACGACGACGTGGGCTGCGCGGTCCGTGCGGCGGTCGAAGCCGGCGAAATCGACCCGGAACGTCTCGCGAGCTGGTGGCGCATCCAGGCCGAGGCCGATCCACCGGCGCGCGCCCGCGGCGCGACGAGCCGTCGCGCCCTGCGAGAACCGCCCCGCGAACTCGGGTCACCCGAGGACGACTGACGCTCGACGCCCTCCGAGCGGTCCTAGGCCGCGACGCGCCCGATGCGCACGCGCCACACCTTCGGACC
>JAKBGV010000040.1 GCA_021837305.1 Actinomycetes bacterium | reverse complement strand
TGGAAGTAACGAGCGACGTGACCGAGACGCGACGAGGACGACGGTGTCTGGGTCGACTGCTCGAATCGTCGAATCACTGGGAGACTTCATGGACTGAAGTAGTTTGTCCGTCGCCGTTCACGGCGTGACGGTCCAACGAATGTCGGCTGCCGCCGCTCGGGCGTTGAGCATCGACAAAGACGATCGTGGAAACGATGAATCCGAACGCACCCACGATCATCAAGATGAGGCCGATCGTGGAAAGGCGGAAGCCGATGCTCTGGTACGTGATGGTCCAGTAGATGACTGCGCCAACGGCACCTGCAATGGCGCTCAGCGCCATTCCGGGTAAACCCATCTCGCACCTCCTACTACGGGCCTTGACAATTTGTGAGGCGAGTCGGATGCGAGGTCTTGACGTCCTACCTCGCAATATAACGGCCGTGCACAGAATTCGTGCGGGCGGCGTTGCAGTTCCCGACGCTCCTCGTCTCTAACCGCTCATTCGCTCGGTATCGAGCCTGTTGGCACGGCAAGCCGAAAGTCGTCAGGGGGCGAGCGATGTCGCCGAGGTACGTCTTGTTCACCGCGACTTCGATCACCGGTGGGCGCGAGGATGCCGCTGACCGTGGTCGGATTGACGTGGCGTGCGAGAGGGACGTTGCCAATCGTCGTCAGGGTGGCGAAAAGGATTGCAAGGTCGCCGAGCACGTGCGGTGGACGACTGCGTGAGTGCAGACGGTGACGTCGAGCCGTCACGCGGCTGTGACGGTTGGTCGGTGCTCTTGACGGTCGTTACGGGTTCAAGTCGCGTCTTCGGTCGCGTTCGACTTCGAGCAGGGTCGACTTCGTCGCCAGTCCCCAGCGATAGCCGCCGAGTGCTCCATCGCTTCGCACGACCCGATGACAGGGTACGACGATCGCCGCTGGATTCGTCGCGCAGGCCGAGCCCACTGCCCGAACTGCACGAGGTGAGCCGATTCGCTTCGCCACCTCTGCATACGTGAGCGTTTCGCCTGAGGGCACCTTGCGCAGTACGTTCCACACCCGTGCCTGGAACGCGGTGCCCGCTAGGTCGATTGGCAGCGTTGAGGCGTCGCCCTCGCCACGTACCGCGCTCGCGAGCACGTCGACCAACTGAGACAGCCCATCGTCGTCGCGGCACAACGAGGCGCTCGGGAACTCAGCCATGAGCTCGTGGACAAGTGCGGACTCGTCAGATCCGATGCGTACGGCACAGACCCCCCGTGCTGTCGCTGCGGCGACCACTACTCCAATCGGTGTGACGAGCGAAGTGTAGGCGATTCGTTCGCCGTCCCCTCCCGTTCGGTACTGACGAGGCGTCATGCCCAGTTGGGGCGCGCCGTGCTCGTAGAAGGCGCGGCTCGATCCGTAGCCGGCGTCGTTGATGGATTGGGTCACGGAACCCGTTGACCGAAGCGTGTCGCGTGCTCGCTCGGCTCGCTGGATCCGTACGTACGTGGCGGGCGGGACTCCCACCACCTCAGTGAACCGTCGTCGTAGATGACGTTCGTTGTAACCGCATTGCGCGGCGAACGCCGCAATGTCGACCGTTGCGTCGATGCGTTCCATTCGCCGGCATAGTTCGATGATTGCCTCGAGGCCGGGGTCGTGAGCGAGGTGTTCTTCGGGACGACACCGTCGGCAGGCCCGATAGCCCGCCGCGGTGGCCTCAGCGGGTGTCGAGAAGAACTCGACGTTTCGTCTCAGTGGCTGACGCGACGCGCAGCCGGGGCGGCAGTAGATCCGCGTCGAGACGACGCCGTATACGAATGAACCTGCGGCGCTGGCGTCACGGTTCTGGACCACGCTCCATCGGTATTCGTCAAGATCGTTCACGCGACGCAATTTAGAGGTGGACACCAGCTTTGCGCCTCCCGATGCGGGACATGTAATTCCAGTCGCAGTTCCCTCGCCGGGTCGATGATTGTCGAGGGTCGCCGATGGCCCGAAGCGTGAAGCCACCTCGCCGTGATGGCACGAGTCGTGCCATTCGTGGACCGCGAACGCGCGGTGATGAGTGTTGAGGGCGCGCCAAAAGGCGTCTCAGACGTGTTGGCCCGCACAGAGGGAGTCGGGTCGAATTCGGGAGTCGGGTCGAGAGCGGGACCCGGCCGTAGGTGACGGAGATACGCCGAGGCCGCTGTTCGTACCCGGCGCGTCTCATCAGACGAGTCTCGCCACGCACGTCGCCACGCACCTCGCACGTTCGATGTCCGGTGGTTGCATTCGTCGGTACACGCTGGTCACCCCCGTGATATCGAGGCGACAAGGGGTTCGGTGCAATGACTGGACGTCCGTCCCACGTTCACGTGCGACGGCGTAATTTAGAGTTCTGCCGATTGCCACCGCAGCGGTGAGTACACTGGTCAATAGCGAGCAGGCCGAAATGGTTGGCCTGTCGCTCTGAGAATTGAGTAATCGTGGCAAACGGTACAGTTAAGTTTTTCAATGCAGAAAAGGGATTCGGCTTCATCTCGCGTGAGCAGGGTGATGACGTCTTCGTACATTTCTCCAACATCCAAAGCGACGGCTACAAGAGTCTCGAAGAGGGTCAGCGAGTCGAGTTCGACGTCGCTCCCGGCAAGAAGGGCGAAGAAGCGCTGAACGTTCGCGCTATCTGAGCGAACGATGGACCACTTTGGTCCGTCGGTGCCGCTGAGGCGGTTTCATCATAGTTACACGGAATCCAATTTCGCGGGGTCTTCCTCGCGGTGGTGGTTGCGTCGACGCACACGACTACTCGTAGCGCTCGCACCGTCAGCGGGGTTGACAACGGACGGCGTGGTTTCGTACCGTCGCGTATCGGCTCTGATTGGATCTCGTCGCTGACTCAACCGACACCGTGCGGACCCTGGCGTAGACGTTCGCGTCACGCCGGGGTCCGCACGGTATCGGCTAATTCAGTCGGCGCTCGTTGGCCCAGTTCGACAACTGGTGACGATTGGACAGCTGCAATTTATGCAATACCGAGGAGACGTGGGTCTCCACGGTCCGTGACGAGATGCCCAGTTCGTCACCGGCTTGTTTGTATGGGTAACCACGAGCGATGAGGCGAAGGACCTGACGCTCGCGCGTCGTGAGTTGATCCAGATCCGGATCACCGCTCGTGAGTGGCTGCCTATCGCCCGAGTCGTTGGCGAAGGCTTCCAGGACGAAGCCGGCCAGCATTGGTGAAAAGACGGCGTCACCCGTACGAATACGCCAAATGGCTTCGATCAGATCGCCACCTGAGATGTTCTTGGTGACGTACCCACTCGCTCCGGCTCGAACGATGGCGATCACGTCCTCACCGGCGTCCGAGACGGACAGCGCGAGGAACCGAACGTCGGCGCACACCGCACGCACCTCGCGAAGGACTCGCAACCCACCGCCGTCGGGCATGTGGACGTCGAGCAAGACGACCTCTGGTCGGCGCTCGATGATCATCTCCACCGCAGCATCCACTTCATCGGCCTCGCCAACGATCTCGACCGAACCCGCGAGTTCGGTCTTGATGCCAGAGCGGATGAGCTCATGATCGTCGACGAGGAAGACGCGGGGCTGGCTCACGGCGCGACGACCGCGCGTGAGAGAGATAGCGCGACGTCAGTACCCTCGCCAGGCGCCGTTCGAACGGTGCTCGTCCCACCGAGTTGCTCGACTTGTGCACGGATTGAGTGGGAGAGACCCTGACGGTCGTCGGCTACCGCCAAGGGATCGAAGCCGACTCCCGTGTCGCGCACGTAGATCGAGACTGTATCCGGTTCCACTTCCCCGTACACGCTGAAGGTCTCCACGCCCGACCACTTCGCGGCGTTGACCGCCGCTTCGCGAGCCGCCGCTACCAATCCGCCGATTCGCTCGTCGAGGGGGGCGTCACCTACGACGACCAGGTCGACGCGCACGCCGTAGTCCTCCTCGACGTCGCGTTGGATCGCGCGCAGTTGGCCGGCGAAGGTTCCGTCCGGCCGCGTGGCCACGCCGATGAGCTCCGGCGCGAACAGCCAGGCGCGCAGTTCGCGTTCTTGAGCGCGGGCGAGTCGGCGGACCGTGGCGGGGTCGTTGGCCGAACGTTCGATCAAGGTGAGGGTCTGCAAGACCGAGTCATGCACGTGGGTCACGAGCGCGGCGCGCTCTTCGGCACGCACGCGTACGCGACGCTCACGTGAGAGGTCTCGAACGTTTTGCAACCACCACGGGGCGAGCATGATCAGGATTCCGATGATGAGCACGAGACCGCCGATGAGCGCGGGCACCGCGGCGCCCCACACGCCCCCGACTTGGCGCAGAATCTGCAGACCCGCAACGATCAGGACCGTCGCGGGGAAGACCCGCCACACGATCGCCCGCCACCCTCGTCCAGACGCGACGCCGAGCACGGGAAGCGCTTGGGCGATGCCCTCGAGGTGTGTGCGCTCTGGCGCCGACGATGCGCGCCATACAGCCACGATGAGTACGACGCTGAGGAGCACTGACCA
Organism: Actinomycetes bacterium; assembly: GCA_021837305.1. Lineage (GTDB taxonomy): Bacteria > Actinomycetota > Acidimicrobiia > Acidimicrobiales > RAAP-2 > RAAP-2. The sequence continues at coordinate 8,281 of JAKBGV010000040.1, read as the reverse complement.
CGCGTATGGACTGAAGAAGGCGAGGTTGAGTCGCGAGATCACGAGCAGGACCGTGAGGACACCGGCCAGGAGCCAGGACACGACACTCGACGTGCGCCGCTGGCCCTCGAGCCGCTTCGCGATTGCCACGTCTTCACCGTCGCGACGGAGCGCGAGCCAGAACACCATATAGACGACGAGACCGATACCGAAGATGAGGCTTAACAGTGCGATGGCGAGGCGAACGTTCCTGGTGCGAACGCCGAGACGACAGGCGATGCCGGCGCAGACTCCGCCCAGCACGGCGTCGGTGACGTTGCGGCACAAGGGATGTTGTGGGACGCCGAGTCGGGGACGCTGCAGGTGGTTCGTGATAGTCATCGTGCCTCCTGTCGATCGCGACTACAAGCCTTACGCCGCCTCGACGAGCCTGCGCTACGGGAGAACCCTGACACGACCGGACGATCTCCGGGTTCTCCCTGATGGCCGCTGAGCGAGCTACGACGTACCGTGAATTCATGACCGACGCACCGGACTTGACACCGAACTCCGAAGCCTCCGACACCACCGCGGCGGCAGAACCACCACGTCAGCTGCGACGCAGCGTGAATGGCAAAGTGATCGCCGGTGTCGCACGAGGTCTCGGGAATCGCTTCGACATCGACGCGAATATCTTTCGGGTCATCTTCGTCATCCTCGCGTTGTTCTGGGGACTCGGCGTCGCAATCTATCTCGCGATGTGGGTCTTCGTGCCGCAGGCCAAGGGAGAGGAATTGACCGCAAGGGGTCGGCGGCCCGTGTCGAGCTCGCATCGATTGACCGTGGCACTGCTCGTCGGCGTGCTCGTGCTCGCGGTCCTGCTCATCCTGTTCGCTCGGGGAGGTCCGATACGAAATGGTGCGCCGAGCCTCGCGCTGTTATGGCTGGTGTTTCTCGTTGCTCTTGCGGTCGTGGCGATACGGACTCCAGCTCGTCGGCTCACGGTCCGTCGATTCTTCGCGGTGATCTTTCTCGTCGCGTTGAGTGGACTCATTCTGCTCGTGGGCGCCCTCTTCGGCTTTCTCGATTCGACCGGAGTTTCGCTTCAGGGTGGCAATGGAGCCCACACTTGGCAACCCACCGCGTTGCGTGATGTCCAACATCGATACACCACTGAATTCGGCTCCACGACCGTTGACTTGGCAGCTGTCACCTTTCCTGCATCGGGGTTTGCCGTCGATGCGTCGACCGCCGTGGGGATCCTTCGAGTCGCCGTTCCAGCTAACGCCGTCGTCTCGGTGACGACCCACGTGGGCATCGGTCTCGTTGACTTCTTTCAAGGTGCGAACCCTGTGGCGACTTTTGTGTCTAATCCGTTGACCGGTTTCGCGAACGGACGCCGTTCACTGGCGCCGCACCTCTCGATCGACGCTCGTGTCGGTATTGGCAAAATCGTCATCGTGCGCTCTCGGTGATCGACGGCGTCTGTCCCGCGACGAATCAACGATGGGACAGCGCGATGACGATGGAGTCGTGTTCGCCATCTTCGTTCGAGGATTCGGCGGGATCGACCGCCGGTCTACGTGCTCCGGACGCCGGTCCTATCCGTGTATCACGCTGATCGCACCGACGAGAAGCGGTGCGACGACCAGCGAGGGTACGAGGTCGGCGACCGGAACCGATTTGATCTGCAACAGACGCAGGCCGATCCCCAAGAGCAGAATGCCGCCGGTGGCGGTGATGGCGGCGATCATGGACGCCGGTAGGAACGAACCGGCGAGAACGCCCAGCACCGTGATGAATCCCTGGAAGACGCCCACCGGTAACGCGGAGACGGCGACGCCCCAGCCGAGGGTGGCCGCGAACGCGATTGCCGCGAACAGGTCGAGTGCGGATTTGAGAACGAGCTGGCTAATGCCGTGGCCGAGGCCGTCGCTGAGCGCGCCAAGGATGGCGAGAGGTCCGATGCAGAACAGGAGCGATGCCGAGACGAAACCCTCGATGAAACGTTCCCGCGAGTCGCTGACCCGGCCGCGCGTCATCCGCTCTTGGATCCAGCCGCCGAAGGTCGTTACCCGCTCCTCAATACGCAGAAGCGACCCCCCGATGCCACCGATGACCAGCGCCCCGAGAACCACGAGCAGCGTCCAGCTGCTCCCGACGGCGTGTCGGAAGGAGTGGTCGGATATGGCCGCAACGTTGAGTGCGCCGATGACGAGGATGACGAGCCCGAGCGCGTCGGTGACCGTGTGGCGCGTTCGAGCGGGAAGTCGATTTCCCACGAGCACGCCGAGCAGCGCACCGGCGATGATCGCGACCACGTCGATAATGGTCCCGAGTCCTCGCACGACGTACAAGGTACTCGTTCCCTCTCGCGCTCAAGAGCCGAAGCTCATTGACGGTTCGGCTTTGAGCCTGAACTGTTTTCACTTTGGATGGGCCAACTCTGAAATCCTGGGCGACCGGTGGTCCGCGCGTATTAGCGGGCGGTCGCGCTCTGTTCCAGAGGGAGGCCCTTCGTTTCTCGTCCGTAGAGCGCGACCACGACCACCGCAACGAGCGCGATGGTGCCAACGAGCGAGTACACGCCGGCGACGCCGAAGTGCGAGAACAACGTTGGGATCATCGACGGACCGATGACGCCCGAGATCAAACGGCCGAACCCCTCGGTGGTGGCAACACCCCACGCGCGGATCTCCGTGGGGTAGCTCTCCGAGGTGTAGACCTTGACGGCCGGGTCGACTGCGATGCCGAAAAACGACATGAGACAACCAACGAGTAGGACCGGTACCGCGCCACGGACGAAGCCGAACGCGAACGAAGCAGCGGCCGCGATAACGGTGAAGCTGATGATGACCGGTTTGCGTCCCCAGCGCTCGATCACCCAGGATTCGAGCAACTTACCCGGAATCGAGACGCCTACGATGACCGCGGTGAAGGCGAAGGCCGAGGTGAGGTTGTAGCCCATCGTCGTGACAGCCGTCGGCATGAAGATCTGAATCGAGTAGAAGATGAAGAACGTCCCGCCGAATGTGGCCCACAAGGTCATGGAACGACGGCGCAGGGGTCGTACGAAGATAGAGCGCAGTGGGTGAGCCGTTACGGTGGGGGGCGTTACGGCCTCGGATGCGGGTGGCTCGACCGGTTCGAGGGGAACCCCCGTCGCGCGAACGGCTCGCCGCTCTAATTGGGTGAGGACTCGTTCAGCCTCCTCCCACTGACCCGTTGACTCGTACCAACGGGGCGACTCGGGCAGGTACCGCCAGGCGAGCACGGCGAAGAGGATGGGCAGCCCACCGATCATGAACATCACGCGCCAACCGGTGGTGTCCTGGACGTTTGGGATCAAGATGAGCGCGAGCAGGGGGGAGAGGAAGTATCCGGCCGAGAGGAATGCGTCGGACCAGGCGATGTAGCGACCTCGGCGCTGCGGTGGACAGAACTCGCTCGCGATGACGTAGGGCAGCGGGAAGACGGCACCCATCGCCATTCCGTCGACGATCCGCAGGACGATGAGGCTGATGACGTTCGGGGCGAGACCCGTGGCGAACGTCAACACGGCGTAGGCGATCGTCCCGATGATAAGAGTACGCCGCCGACCGAATCGGTCGGCGATTCTTCCCGCGGGTACGATGCCGATCACTATGCCGATGTTGGCGGAGATGGCGACGAAGGACTTCATCGCGGTCGACAATGCGAACTGGTGGGTGAGTGATGGGAGCACCGACCCAGTGAGTCCGACGTCGTAGGACTCGATGAGCCAGCTGAGAAAGAGCAGAGCCATGATCGAGGTCAACCACCTTGTCACGGGCAGTCGGTCGAGACGCGCACCGGCTTGCGGACGGACCCGATCGCCTGAGAACGTTGGCGCGCTGTCGCTCACGACCGATCAGCGCTCCGGGTGGGCCGGGGCCCTAGACCCCGTGATCCATGGTGCACGATACCTCGCTGGCTGTCGTCGATGGGAAGACAATGACGTAGCGAGTTTAGGAACGACTGGTGCACGCCTGGTAACAATCCTGGTCAACGGGGATGTAGACGCTCGCGCCGTTCCGCGGACGGGGCCCACTCGCTACGGTGGTGTCAGTTGCTGTGCTGGTTGTTCCGGTGACCCGTGCCCCAGGTCGTGGGACGTCGGTTGCCTGTATGACGTGAGTTGGACGCCTGAAGAACGTGAGCCGATACCTATGTCCATGAACGGAGAGGTCATCGGCGGACGTTACCGGCTCGGTCGACTCCTTGGTCGAGGTGGAACGTCGGACGTGTTTGAGGCGACGGACGACCGCACCGGTGGCCCCGTGGCCATCAAGGTGGTGCGATCCGATGACCCGGAATTCGTTCGTCGACTGGTTGAAGAGGCTCGCGCGTTGGAGAGCTTCGACGGGTCGGGACTGGTTCGGTTCCTCGACACGGGAGTGCACGGTGACCGGGCGTATCTCGTTATGGAATACATCGACGGTCCGACGCTCGCGCAATCGCTGAAGGACGGCCCCCTGGGGACGTCGGCCACTGCGGCAATTGCGGCGAGGGTCGCGAGTGCGCTCAGCTACGTACACGAACGCGGTGTCGTGCATCGTGACGTGAAGCCGTCGAACATCCTCCGATCTTCGACGGGTGAGGTCTGGCTCGCCGATTTCGGAATCGCGAAGTTCGACGACGCGACGACAATCACGGCGCCGGGTACGACCATCGGCACGGTGATCTACATGGCGCCCGAGCAACTCGATGGTCAACGCGTCGGACCGAGCGCGGACATCTGGTCACTCGGCATCGTGATCCTGGAGTGCTTGACGGGAAAGAGGGTCTTCGAGGGTTCGCCAAGTGAAATCGTCGCAAAGCGACTCACTGGACCGGTCGTTCTCCCGCGCGATTTGCCGACGCCGTGGACGGTGCTATTGAACGGCATGCTCGATCCGCGGCCCGACCATCGACTCCGAGGGGCGGAGGTCGCGGCGTTGCTCGAGAGCTCGGCGTACGTGACGCCGTGGGCGCCTGCTGACAGCGACGTGACGCAGGTCCTGGGACGAAGTGGGACGAGTGATGAGACACAAGTCTTCGGACGCGGTGAGCCCGTTGACCAGACGTTCGTGATGCCCGGCGTTATCGCACCAGTTCGTGGTGGTGACGAGACGCTCTTCGTCCAACCGTCACGACCTCTCACGCACCAAACACGACGTCCGTGGATCGTTATTGGCGCGCTCCTCGTCACGGGTGGACTCCTATACGGTTTGATTACGTCACTGTTCGGTGGATCGACGCCGGGTCCCGTCGCGACAACGACCACGACTTCTCGCGCGCCTACGACAACAACGCTTTCGAGCTCGACCGCGATCGCAGCGTTGATGACGAACCTCGCCGCGAGTCAGGCCGCGGGCTCGATTTCACCTGCGACGGCCCAGAGCATCTCGCAGTTCGCGAATCAGTCGTTGATCGACAACGCGAACGCCAACTTCGTCGCCGTCGAACGTGATTTGCAACAAGCCATGACGACCATTGTCAACGGCATTGCCTCTGCAGCGATTACCTCCACCGCGGGAACGAGTCTCGAGCACGACGTGGGCGTCCTAGCAACCGCGCTCGGCGTTGCCATCCCCAGCGTGACCACTACGACGACGGTGCCACCGTTCGTTGGTCCCGGGCCCGGGAACGGGAACGGTCACGGAAATGGCAAGGGTCGTCACTAGCACGTCCCGTGCCTGATCGGCACCACGCAACAACCGATTACGTCGCACGGTTCGCGGCTACGTTATTCGAGGTCACAGGTCATATTCGAGTTGTGATGATAGAGATATCACCAAAACGGTAAAGGGTGTTATCGATGAGGGCGGAATATTTATTCTTATAGAACCTGATGAAGAGGTATGTATGAGAAAAATGAGCCCGAAAATGTTCCCAACAAGGAATTGTCACCGTAGAATTAATGCCGCAGCAAAGACTGCTTCGATGTCACCTCACAATCGAGTGGGTTAAGTGGCCAATTGACCGTGTCGCTTGGTGGACCTTTGTGGTCAGTCACCAAGTCATGCAACCGGCGCCAGAGTTCGCAATGCGAACGGCGACGGGTGCGGTACACGCCAAAGGAGAGAACATGCGAAGAATCTTGTATGCGACTGTGGCGTTGCTCGCGAGCGCTGTGGTTCTGCCGTCATCGGGTGGTGCCGCGGGCACTCCTCTGACGCCACATATGAAGAAGGCCGCCGTCGCACACCACCTGGCGCATCCGCGCGTCAATAGAGTGGTTCATCGCCCGACCTTGCTTAGCTATGTAGCGGCCCTTGCGCGGGTCACGGTGAATCAACTGCGAGCGGAGTGGCAACACGTGGCGATCTGCGAGGTCGGCGGCAACTGGTCGATGCAGGGCCCGGTCTACTCGGGCATTGGTTTTGCGAATTCGACGTGGTCCGAATACGGGGGGACGCAGTTCGCTCCTCTAGCCGGTGAGGCCCCCCGTGATGCACAAATCCTCATTGGCATGCGAGTAACGGGTGGCTGGGTTCCCGATCAGAATGGTTGTTCGCCCGGCGGTTGGTAGAGGATCTTCGTGATGACCATTGACCAGTCGATGTGACGTGGTCGACAGCGATGACGGCTCACAGTTCGTGAAGAACTGACCAGAGCGGAGTTCGTGCGACGGCTACGTCAATCTCATGCGCGGTGCGATGTCGTCGTCGCCACTGCAACCACTGTCGCATCGTTGCGCGACGAGTTCGTATCTTCAGTATCATTTGTGCTGCGCGTGGTACGGGTCAGTCAGCGACATCCCGGATTGTCGTGACGGACGCGTCGGCGTAGTGTCGGGTCATGTCAGCCACGCGACGGACCAATTGGTCGCGATCGAACGCCGTGGGTGTCCCAGACAATATCGACGCGACGTCGCCGTGGGCAGTCGAGACCCACGGACTAACGAAGCGGTTCGGGGAGAACGTGGCCGTCAATGACGTCGAACTCCTCGTTCCACGAGGCTGTGCATTCGGGTATCTTGGGCCGAACGGAGCCGGAAAGACAACACTGATCCGGACACTTCTGGGCTAGACACACGCCAACAAGGGCACAATGTCACTGCTCGGTTTCCCAGTGCCAGAACATCGCGATCGCGCGCTGGCTCGTGTCGGCGCGATCGTTGACGAGCCGCGGTTCCACGGGCACCTTACGGGGCCCCAAAACCTTACGATTCTCGCGGCCGCACGTGAACCGGAAGCTCGAGGACGCATCCAATCATCACTCGAACGAGTCGGTATGGCCCAGCGTTCGGACGTGCGAGTGTCGAAGTATTCCATGGGTATGCGTCAACGCTTGGGCGTTGCCGCGTGTCTCCTGGGCGACTCGCTATTACTCATCTTGGACGAGCCGATGAATGGACTCGACCCGGCCGGCATGCACGAGATGCGCGACATGATCCAGTCACTGGTGGCTGAAGATCGCACGGTGATGCGTTCGTCCCACCTGCTCGACGAAGTCGAGCGGACCTGTGACGCCGTGGCCATCGTGGACAAGGGGCGGGTAATCCGCCAAGCGCCGATTAGCGAACTCCTGGCTGGTTCTTCGGTGCAGGTCGAGGTGTCGTGTTCGAAGCCCGAGACGGCACAGAAGATCGTCGCTTCGACGAACCTCGGCGCCGAGATTGTGGTCGAGCCGTCAGGGCTCACCGTGCATCTCGCGCCGGGAACGGGCCGTGGGGCCATCGCCGAGATCAATCGAGTCTTGGTTTTAGGCGGGATCCACGTCTATCTCCTGTCAGAGATACAGGTCTCACTGGAATCATGGTTCCTCGAAGTGACAAGTCGATTGGGGGAGTCATCGTGACAGCGCCGAGGCAAGAGTGGCGCGAGCGAAGATACCGCGAGGGACACTCGCGGATCGTGGCTGCCGACAGGCTCCATGATCCGCACGCGAATCATGGAGCTCATTCGACGCCGGGGACTCATGACGGCGATGACTGTCGTGAACATTGGTATTCCGTCATTGTTCCTATTGGTTCGACTCATCGCGCACGCTGTGGCACCACGCTCCTACGGCCCCGCCGGAGGGTACGCCATCTTCACGAGTCTGGTCGCCGGTGTGATGTACGTGTTCGGGTTCATCGTCGCGGCGACGCTCGGGTGCACGGCCGGGTCCGTCGACTTGAGCGAGGGTATGTTTCGCCACCTCGTCATCACCGGACGCTCGCGGCTCGCGCTGTACTTCGCGCGAATCCCCGCGGGGCTAGCGATCATCGTGCCGATGGTGGCCACGGGATTCACCATCGTCTGCGCGGTGTGCGTCTTCGCCGCACCGACCACGCTCAACTACCAAGGGGTGAACGTGCCTCCGGGACTCTCGCTTA
>JAKBGV010000039.1 GCA_021837305.1 Actinomycetes bacterium | reverse complement strand
CGACGTGGGCGACAACCCCCGCGCCACCGGGTTCCACACTGACGCGATTCGTTGCGGTAGCGTTCATCTCAGAAGTGCCCTTCGTGTTTTGGAAAATGGTTGTTTCAGCAACTCCAGTTTCCCTGACACGAAGGGCATTTTCGCGGATGGCGGTCAGTTGGTCACGCGGTCGCGTGAATGATTGGGGCTAACTTTCTCTCGATCGTCCTTCCTGATTTGGGGAGGCCAATGATGGCTGCTGAATAGGCAAATCATCAGAGCCGGATGCTGCGGTCCGGTTGATGTCTATTGCCGCAAGCGCTGGGATCCGGTCCTCATCGTGTCCCTCAAGGTTCTCCGACTGGGACGATGCGCGAACCGCATTATCAACTGAACAGTTTCAGTAGTAATGCGCCCCCATCGGGTTCTGATGGGGCGAGCCGTATCGGACGACGATTGGGTCGAGAACTCGCTAGTTCGCTTTGCCGGCGTAGAGCCGAGCTCAGATTCGATCGTTCTTGCAGCTGCGAAAACCAATGCCGACGCGTTTGACGCGCTCGATCGGGGCCACCCACCGGGCGTGAGGGACGGCCGGTGGGTGGCTCTTCAAACGGCGGAGTCTCACGTGTGAGAACCCACCAGAGGAGTTCCCAGTAGTGCATCGGCCCCGCCTGGTCAGTGTCAATGGAATGACGTGGATCGCCCCCGAGCCGCCCGACGACGGACCTGCCCCTGACACGGGTGACATTCGACCCATTCTCCAGGGTTACCTCGACCACCACCGTCTGACTTTGCTTCGGATTTGTGCCGGGTTGAATGGCGAACAGTTAGCGCTACGACCTGTACCACCGTCGACGCTCTCGCTGTTGGGCCTGGTCCGGCATATGACAAAGGTCGAGAGAACTTGGTTGCGAATCCGTGTCGCCGGCGAGGACATCGCTGCGCTGTTTACGATTCCCGACGAAGACTTTGACGATCTCGACTCGGCCAGCGCTCCCCAGGCGATCGCTGACCTCGCCACTGAATGGGCGCAGTGCGACATGGCGGTGAAGAATCTGCCGCTTGGCCACTGCGTCGACGTGCGTGGGCAGGAGGTGTCACTGGCTTCAATCTACGTTCACCTTATTGAGGAATGGGCCCGTCACAACGGCCACGCCGACATCGTCCGCCAAACCATCGACGGCGTTACCGGTCGCTGACAATCGAACCTTCGGCAGGACTTGTGAGTTTCCCCAGTCATCCTCGCTGAGGCGTCAATCACGGCGGTCGTTCCGTTGTCAAGCCGTTATGGCGTTGAGGTCGATGCGACAGCCGAGGCGGGCAGCCCTCCGAACAACGATCGACGGACCAACACGGAGCCGCCAGACGAGGGTTTCGCGAATGCACGCTCGGCCGGTGCCCTAAAAGGAATCGAGAGTTGAATGGAGGTCGCCATGGCCCGCGTGTGCACATACCTGAATTTCCAAGGTAACGCCGAGGAAGCCTTCACGCATTACCGTGATCACTTTGGCACGAAGTTCGTCGGTCCGATCGTTCGTTTCGCCGACATGCCGATTCCCGGTGGTCCTGAACTCTCACCCGAGGATGCGAACTGCATCATGCACATGGAACTGGAGATCACCGCTGGGCACGTCCTCATGGTCACGGACATGCTTCGCTCGATGGGCATGGAGTGCCGGGTCGGCAACAACACCACGATCATGGTCGAGGTCGACACCAAGGAGGAGGTTGACCGCCTCTACGCAGGACTCGCCGCGGGGATCGAAGAGAACGCGCCAGCCGATCAGCCCTGGGGTTCGTGCTGGTCGACGAGTCTCGATCGTTGCGGCGTTCGTTGGATGATCGCCACGCCGATGGCAGGGTAGGAGCTCGCTCTTGCGACCGACCACCCTCGACGCAGACCCTTCGAGGGTGCCATGAAATTCTTGCTCACGTCCGGTGGCATCTCGAACCCGAGCATCCACGACGCGCTCGTTGGCCTGTTGGGCAAACCGATAGCCGAGTCGAACGCCCCCTTCGTTCCCACGGGGATGCATCCCTTCCCCGACGGCGGCAGGGTGATCGAGGCAATCAGTGGGGCGACGTCGAGTCCACTCTGCGACCTGGGTTGGAAATCGCTGGCCCTGCTCGAGCTCACCGCCCTGCCGAGCGTTAGGCGCGAGAACTGGGTCCCGACCCTCTAGGAAGCCGACGCGCTGCTCGTCTGGGGTGGCAACGTGATGTACCTGCGGTACTGGATGCGACAATCCGGCCTGGTTGAGCTGTTACCGACGCTCCCCAACATCGTCTACGTTGGGGTCAGCGCGGGGAGCATCATCACCACGCTCTTCAACTGTGATGCCGAGTCGAACCTCCAGTTCGCGCCCGAAGGCAGCGAGATGACAAAGGTGAGTGAATCAGCGCTTGGTCTTGTTGATTTCACGATGTGGGTTCACGTCGACAACCCGAACCCGATCTTTGAAGATCACACCATGGCGAATGTCGAGAAGTGGGCGAGGGGGGTTCACCGTGCCGATGTGCGCGATCGACGACCAGACCGCCATCGCGGTGGACGGCACCACAGTGGAAGTCGTCTCCGAGGGACATTGGCAACGGTTCACCCCAAAGGGTTGAGCGCAGTCCCTTCATGACTGACCTGTATTTATCGGGCACCAGCGATCAGTCGGAGCCACTTGGCGAGTTCGAACGCTGAGGTCGTGCGCACCAGGGGGGAGCCGTGACGTGTTGGCCACGCCACTCCCTCTCAAGCAGGGCGAAGTCGATCTCGTCGCTCCACGCGCCCTTAAACCACTCGTTCTCGATTAGGTACGCCTCACGGCGCATCGCGAGTCGGTCGCCGAGACGAAGTGATCGAGTGTTGCGAGCGTCGACCCGCGCGATTACGCGGCGCAGTCCGAGGTCATCAAAGCCAAGGTGCATGAGTGCGTGCGCGGCCTCAGTGGCGAATCCCTGCCCGGCGTACTCGGGATTGATCGTCCAGCCGATCTCGCCACTTCGGTGCATTTCGCTGACGAAGCGGAGCATGACGTCACCGATGACCCGTTCGGTGGTGGCGAGTTCGACGCCGAGCGTCACGGCGTCGCCCTCACGGGTGATCACGTGCGTCGCCCACCGGTCGGCGAGCCGTTGGGTCACCGCCGCGGCGTCGAGTGGCTCGGAAGGAATAAATCGGCAGACGTCCTGACGTGATCGGTACGCGACGACATCCCCGATGTCTTGGACGGTGAGCGGTCGCAGTCGCAGTCGGGCGGTCGTCACGGGATAGAGGGGAGTGAGTTGCATCGGTCGCGACCTTAATGTGGTGCGCGTCGCACGACGGTACGGCTCGCGCTGAGCGCGATACCGCGGAGACGACCTCGCGTGCGCCACGGTTGAGAGTCAGGACGACTGAAGTAGCGGAGCTCGCCGATGCCGCGCGGCGTTGCCTTCGATTAATGGCATTGATCAGGAAAGATTAAGGGTGCTGCGTCGTTCGTTCTTCCGTCGCGCGAATTTCATCTGCCGTTTCCTGAGGGATCACGAGACGCCCCGGAAATCTCACCTTCTATCAGGTAGTGTTCGCCGCGGACCTCCAAACTGGAGGATTAGCTAGGTGCGGAAGGTGAAGGAATGTCCCTTAAACGAGTGAAGGTGGTGCTCGCCGCTGGAGCGACGATAGCCAGTCTCGCCGTCGTGTCGGTGACCGGGTCGCTGGGCGCCAGTGGGGCGACGTCGGTCAACTGGTCGACCGTGCAGACCTTGGCGGCGAGCGGTCCCACGTCGATGGCGGCGCTGGTGAAGGCGGCCAAGAAGGAAGGAACGCTGAACGTCATCGCACTGCCGCCGAACTGGGCGAACTACGGCGCGATGATCTCGACGTTCCAGAAGAAGTACGACATCAAGGTCAACTCGGAGAACCCGAACGGATCCAGCCAGGACGAGATCAACGCGATCATCGCCGACAAGGGCCGCTCGACGAACCCCGACGTCATCGACGTGGGTACCAACTTCGCGATCACGGCCCAGCAAAAGGGCCTCCTCGCTCCGTATCGCGTGGCGACATGGGCCCACATCCCCGCGGCCCTGAAGCAACCGAAGGGGTACTGGTTCGACGACTACGGCGGGTTCGTCGCGATCGGCTGCAACACCGCAGTCGTGAAGCACTGCCCGACGTCCTTCGCTCAGATGCTCAAGAAGGGTCAGGGCTACAAGATCGGCATCAACAACAACCCGACGGCCTCGAGCTCGGCGTTGGCGGCGGTCATGGCCGCGGCGATCGCGAACCACGGCTCGCTCAACAACGTGAAGCCCGGGGTTGACTACTTCAGGACGATGAACAAGAACGGCAACTTCGTGGCCACAGTGGCCGGACCCTCGACGGTCCAGAGCGGAGCCACCAACATCGTCATCTGGTGGGACTACCTCCAGGCGTCGGGGATTAACACTTTGCCCGGCTACGCGAAGAAGTGGAAGATCGTGATTCCGAGTGACGCGTCGATGGCCGAGTACTACACCCAGGCCATCAACAAGTCAGCGCCGGACCCCGCGGCCGCTCGGCTGTGGGAGGAGTTCCTCTACTCGACCCAGGGTCAGAACATCTGGCTCCAGGGGATGGCCCGCCCGGTCGAACTGGCCTACATGACGGCCCACCACCTGGCGAACGCGAAGGCGTTGGCCGCGCTGCCGCCGCTACCCAAGGGCGCCATCCAGTATCCGACCCAGTCCCAGATCACCAAGGCCGAGGCCGTGGTAGTCGCGAACTGGCCCACCGAGGTCACGTCGGGTCCGTAGCAGTACTCGCATGACTTCAACAACGTCGGACGGACAATCGATCGTCTCCGGCCCGGGTGCTCCGGCACCCGGCGCCGGGGGCGCCGACGTCTCCCCGCGACCTCGGCGTCGCGCGATGAGCCGGTGGCTCGCACCGGTGGCCGCCATGGCGCCGTTCTCGATCTACTCGTTCCTCGGCCTCGGCGTGCCGATCATCGCGGTCATCTACTACGCCTTCCAGAGCGAGCAAGGTAAACCGACCCTGTCGAACATCGCCCTGGTGACCCACGGGTCGTACCTGCTGGGCTTCGAGAACAGCATCGTGCTGGCCCTGATCACCTCAATCGTGCCCGGCATCATCGGGTTGATCCTCGCCTACGCGATCGCGACGTCACGCAGCGCGACGCTCAAGCGCCTGGTGGCCACCGCGTCGGGTGTGCTCGCCAACTTCGGCGGCATCAATCTCACCTTCATGTTCATCGCGACGCTCGGCTCGACGGGGATCCTCACGGCGTGGTTGAGCGCGATCCACCTCAACCCGTGGAACTTCGGGTTCAACCTGTATTCCTTCTATGGCGTGGCGCTCGTCTACCTGTACTTCCAGGTGCCGCTCATGGTCCTCGTCATCACGCCGGCCCTCGGGGGACTGCGTCCATCGTGGCGTGAAGCGGCCGAGAACATGGGTGCGTCGAGCTGGGGCTACTGGCGCTACGTCGGCGTCCCGGTCCTCATGCCGTCGGTGCTCGGAGGGATGCTGCTGCTCTTTGGCAGCGGGTTCGCCGCCTACGCCACCGCCGAGACCCTGACCGCCGGGACCGTGACGTTGGCACCTATCCAGATCGGTTCCCTGCTCGCCGGCAACCAGCTCGCCGGTCAGGAGAACGTCGGCTACGCCGTCGGTCTCGGGATGTTCGTGGTGCTCGCGGTAACGATGATCCTCTACGGGCTGGTCCGGCGAAGGGCGTCCAAGTGGCTTCGCTGATCCCCGACATCGTCGAAGACGCGCTCGTCGCCGTCCCTGAGGCACCAGGCCGACGCCGTCGGCCGCGGTTGCGCGTGTGGCGCGCCGTCGTGCTCTTCATCGCCGGCGCCTACTTCCTCATCCCGATCTACGCCGGGCTGCGGTTCTCCTTCGAGAACGACGCCGGTCACCTCTCGCTCTACGCGGTGAAGGCGATCCCCTCCGAGCCGGGCTTCTCGGCGGCCTTCTGGCTCTCGATGCGTCTCGCGGTGGTCACGTTGGCGCTCACGCTCGTGTTGATGGTCCCGACCTCGGTCTACGTGCACCTCAAGCTCCCACGTCTGCGCCGGCTCCTCGACTTCGTCACCATCCTGCCAATCGTGATCCCCCCGATCGTGCTCATCCTGGGCGTGCTACGCGCCGCGCCGTTGTGGCTGCGCGCGTCGCCCTATCTGCTGAGCCTCGTCTACGTGATCCTGTCGATGCCCTTCGTCTATCGCTCGCTCGACGCGGGGCTGAGTGCCATCGACTTAAAGACCCTCGTCGAGGCGTCGCGTTCGCTCGGGGGGAACTGGTTGAATACGCTCTGGCGCGTGGTCGTGCCGAACCTGCGCTCGGCCCTGCTCTCGGCGACGGTGCTCACGCTCGCGTTGGTACTCGGCGAGTTCACTATGGCGAGCCTCGACCTGTGGACGACGTTGCCCGTGTGGATCTATCAGTTCCAGCAGGTCGACGCCCACGTCTCGACCGCGGTCTCGATGGTCTCGCTGATCGGCACGTGGTTGCTGATCACACTCATTGTCTCCCTCGACCGATCACAATCGCGCCGTACGCGCAGAAGGACGAATAACTCGTGACCGAATTAGTCGACGCCACCCGAATCGCCGGTCCGGCCCCCGCCGGGGCGCGAGTGAGCCTCGAGGGACTCGTTCGGACCTACGGCGCGACTCGGGCGCTCAACGGGTTCTCGCTCGCCATCGAACCCGGGGAGTTCGTGGCCCTGCTCGGTCCGTCGGGCTGCGGCAAGACGACCGCCCTACGCGTGCTCGCCGGATTCGAACGGCTCGACAGCGGGCGGGTCACGGTCGACGGGCGCGACGTGAGCAAGGTCAGCGCCCAGCACCGCGACATGGGGATGGTCTTTCAGAGCTACTCACTGTTCCCCAACATGAACGCGCTCAACAACGTCGCCTTCGGGCTGCGGATGCGGCGCCAGCACGCGACCCAGCGTCGCCAGAAGGCGGGCGAGCTCTTGGAACTGGTTGGGCTGAGTGACCAGGCGTCCAAGTACCCGCACCAGATGTCCGGCGGCCAACAACAGCGCGTGGCCCTGGCACGGGCGCTCGCGATCGAGCCCCGAGTCCTGTTGCTCGACGAGCCGCTCTCGGCGCTCGACGCCAAGGTGCGCGCCGAGTTGCGCGATCAGATCCGTCAACTCCAACAGCGCCTGGCGATCACGACGGTCTTCGTCACTCACGACCAGGAGGAGGCGCTGTCCATGGCCGACCGCGTCTGCGTCATGTCCGCTGGGCGCGCCGAGCAGACGGCCACGCCTGCGGCACTCTACTCACGGCCAACGACGTCTTTCGTCGCCGAGTTCGTCGGGGTCTCGAGCCGGGTGCCGGTCGAATCAGAGAACGGATCGGTGGTGCTCTTTGGCGAGCGGTGCCGTATTCGTGCGAGCGACGTGGGCCTGCCCGACGGTCCGTTGGACGCGCTGTTGCGACCCGAGGACGTCACGATCACTCCCGACGAGACGGCCAAGCCTTTCGTCACCCACAAGAGCTTCCTCGGCGCGATCACGCGTGTGATCGTCCAGGTCGAGGGCGTGGCGGTACGCGTGGACGTCCGCAGCGACGTCGCGGCCGACATCGAGTTGGGCGCCCGGGTGCGCGTCGCGGTCGTCTCACGAGACGTGCTGGTGGCTCAACGCACGGCGACGCGCCCGGGGTCAACACAGTAGGCGCGACGACCGTGGACGCTGCCGATGGGGCGAGACCATGGCAGCGGTGGGTGGTCGCGAGTGTGTAACTTGGGGACTCAATGGAGTCAACCGGCGGTCCGTCACTTCTCGAACTCGATCGTGTCTCAGTGCACTTCGGTGGCCTGCACGCACTGCGCGACGTCTCCTTTTCGGTGGCCTCCGGTGAGATCGTCGGACTGATCGGCCCCAACGGTGCCGGCAAGACGACGGCTTTCAACGTGGCGTGCGGGTTCGTGCGCCCGTCGTCGGGCCACGTGCACTATCCGGCGGCCGGACGGTCCAACGTCCACCCGAGCGAGCTCGCGCACATCGGCGTCGCGCGCACGCTCCAGGGTGTCGGACTGTTCCCGCACTGCACCGTGCTCGAGAACGTGATGGCCGGTGGGCACATCCGCGCCGGTGGCGACTTCTTCACGAGTCTCTTCGCGCTGCCGCGCGGCGTGCGCAGTGAACGAGCGCTTCGAGCATCGGCGATGGCCATGCTCGAGCGGCTCGGAGTGGCCGACGTCGCGCGGCAACTGCCGAGTGCGATCCCCTACGGCGTGGCCAAGAAGGTCTCGGTGGCGCGCGCGCTGATGAGCGAGCCTCGGCTCCTACTGCTCGACGAACCGGCGTCGGGACTGGACGAAGCCGAGCTCGAAGAGTTCTCGGCGCTGATCAGCGAGCTCCGGTCGACAATGGGGGTGCTGCTGGTCGAGCACGACATGGAGTTCGTGATGCCACTCGTGGACCGACTGGTCGTGCTGAGCTTCGGCGAGGTGATCGCCACCGGTTCGGCCGAGGAGATTCGCGCCCACGAAGCAGTGATCGCCGCTTACCTCGGGGTCGACGAATGATCCGCGCCAACGGGTTGTCCGTCACCTACGGCGCGGTCCAAGCGCTGCGCGACGTTACCTTCACGGCCGAGACCGGCGCCATCACCGCCGTGCTCGGCGCCAACGGTGCGGGAAAGACGACGCTGTTGCGCGCGATCAGCGGCCTCGTCGCGCCACGCTCGGGGACCGTCTCGCTCGACGAGACGACGCTCACGGGCGAACGACCCGAAGACATCGTTCGTCGGGGCGTGGGCCACGTACCCGAGGGGCGCGGGGTGATCGCCGAATTCACCGTCGAGGAGAACCTCCGTCTCGGCGCCATGATCTCGCCAATGCCCTTGCGGGACGGACTCAACCAGCAGTACGAATGGTTCCCCGTGCTCGGCGAGCGGCGCAAGCAGGCGGCGGCCACCCTGTCGGGTGGCGAGCGTCAAATGCTCGCCATGGCGCGCGCCCTCATCGCCAAACCGACGGTGCTCTTGCTCGATGAGCCGTCGCTCGGACTCGCGCCGTTGGTGACGGCCCAGTTGATGCACACTGTGTCCGAGCTCTGCGCGACGACGGGTCTGACGGTCATCCTGGTCGAGCAGAACGCGAAGTCGGCGTTGCGAATCGCACGTCGCGCAGTCGTGCTGTATCTGGGTCGGGTCGTCGCCGACGACGACGCCGCAGCCGTGGCCCAGGACGACCAACTGCGCCAGTACTACCTCGGGATGGTGAAGTGATGGGTTCCTTTCTCACGTCACGCAACGTCGCTGACGTCTTGGGTGGCCTCACCAACGGCGTGATCTACAGCCTCGTCGCGCTGAGTCTGGTGTTGGTGTGGCGTTCGACGCGCATCCTCAACTTCGCCCAGGGCGCGATGGCGATGATCGCCGCCTACATCGGTTTCGCCGTGCTCGCGCCGACGACCAACTACTGGGTCTCCATGGCGGTCGCCATCATCGCGGGGCTCGTCCTGGGCGGGCTCACCGAGCGAGTGATCGTGCGGGGCCTTTACGGCAAGCCCGAGATCAATCCGGTCGTGGCGATGGTCGGGTTCCTCTTGGTACTGGAGTCGGTCGCAGCGGCGATCTGGTCGACCACGTCGCGTGGCCTGCCGACGCCATTCTCGATCGTGGATTGGCAGATCAACCACAAACCCGTCGCGTTATCGCCCTTCGCGCTCTACGAGATCGTCACCGCGGTAGTGGTGATGACCGTGATTGCCCTGCTCTTCCAGTTCACCAAGCTCGGCCTCAAACTCCGTGCCGCCGCGCTCGCGCCCGAGGTTTCACGGCTGCTCGGGGTTCGGGTGGGGCGGATGTTGACGTTGGGCTGGATGCTCTCCAGCGGCGTCGGCGCCGTCACGGCGGTACTCGTCGCCTCGAACTACTTCACCGGGCTTACCCCCACGACCATGGACGGTGTGTTCGCCTTCGGCTTCATCGCGGCGGCCATCGGCGGCTTGGACAGTCCGGTCGGGGCGCTGGTGTCGGGCGTCTCGCTCGGGATCATCCTGCAGTTCGTCGGTGACTACCTGAACTCAAACGACATCATCTTGGTGGCGTTGGGGATGCTCATCGTATCGCTGATGGTTCGCCCAAACGGCGTATTCACCCGTTCGGCCCAGAGGCGGGTGTAATGGGCGCACGCTGGAATCAACGCGTCGTCGCGGGTACGGCGGTCGGTGCAGCCGCGGTGCTCGCGTCGTGGCTCGGGGTAGGCACCGCTCGGGCGGCGACGGCGCTCAGCATCGCGGCCGTCGTCCTCGTCGCCGCACTGGCCCTGATCTCCTCGTCGGAGTTCCGTCGAGACCACCCGGTGGTCGCGCGCGCCGCGATCAGCGTCGCGGCCGTCGACGTCTCGCTCGTCGTGACCGGTTTCTTCTCCTCGACCGTCGACTCCAATCTCGCCATCGGCGCGGCGATGTCGATCGTGCTGCTCGGACTCTCGTTCCTCACCGGCTCGTCGGGACAGATCTCGATTGGCAACGGCGCCTTCATGGGGGTGGGCGCCTTTACGGTCGCCATCTGGGCCAACCATCACGCGACGACCCCCATCGCCGTCGTGCTGCTACTCGCGGTGGTGGCCGGTGCGCTGGTCGGGCTGTTGCTCGGACTGCCCGCGACACGTCTTCGCGGGCCGTATCTCGCCGGTATGACCCTCGCCTTCGCGGTCGCCTTCGGCGCGGTGCTCAACCTCTTTTCGACGTGGACCGGAGGGGATTCCGGGCTCCAACTGCCCTACGCAGTCAACGCCCCAGCTTGGCTCGTCCACTTCTTCCAGCCCGGGACCTCGTCGCTCACGACCAACAGCGTCTGGCTCGTCGACGTGACGATCGTCACCGCGGGCATCGCGCTCTTCTTCATGGCGAACCTCTTCGCGAGCCGCACTGGTCGGGCGATGCGACTGGTGCGTGACAACGACGTCGCGGCCGAGTTGGTGGGTATCTCGCTGCCGCGCGCGCGGGTCATCGCCTTTACCGTCTCCGCGGCGTACGCGGCGTTGGGCGGCGGGCTGTGGACGATCATCAACAATGCGGTGACGCCCGCCACCTACGGCTTCGCCCTCTCGATCACGATCCTCTCACTGGTGGTAATCGGCGGGATCGGAACGATTCCCGGGGCACTCATCGGTGGGTTGATCTACGCCTTCGCCGCGAGCGTGATCGCCTGGTTCACTGCCCACACCGGTCTGAACCCGCAAGGGAACGTCGCGAGCCAACTCAACGGGATAATTTTTGGTGGACTATTGGTGCTCACGATTCTGTTTGCGCCAACGGGAATCGCGGGTTTTGTACGTCGACGTTGGGCGGCGTGGCGATCGAGGTGAATTGCTACCACCCACGCCGCGGTCTAGGGTCGGCATCGGGGCTTACGCACCAGTAATCAACAAACAACCATCGAAACGATGGAGGGGGGAGACAAACCATGGAGGTACGACGCACGCGTCGTCTCACGATCAGTGGATCAGCGCTGGCGCTGTCCTTGAGTCTGATCACGATGGGGACATCGATGGGAGCGGCGAGCGCTTCGACGAGGGCGCCCAGAGTCCCAGGGGTGACGGCGAAGCAGGTGACCATTGGCGCGACGGTACCGTTGACCGGCATCGCGGCCCAGGGCTATAGCGAGGTCGCCAAGGCTGCGAACGCGGTCTTCACGTGGGTGAACCAGCATGGTGGGGTCAACGGTCGAAAGATCCGCTACGTCTTGAAGGACGACTGCTACGGCACGCCAGGATTCGGGTGCACCGGGAATCCGAACACCGTCGCTCAGACCAAGGCGCTGCTCGCGTTGCCGGTCTTTGCGACCGTCGGATCGCTCGGCACCCCGACCCAGGACTCGGTACGCGCACTGTTGAAGGCGAACCACGTCCCGCAGCTGTTCGTCAACTCCGGCTCGAAGGACTGGAACAACCCGAAGACCTACCCGGGTCTCTTCGGCTGGCAGACCAGCTACACCACGGAGAGCAAGATTCTCGGCCAGTACATCAACGCCCACTTCGCCGGTCAGAAGGTCTGTTTCTTGGGCCAGAACGATGACTTCGGCGCTGACGGGCTGCTCGGTCTCAACTACGTCGGTGTCAAGCCCGCCGACTCGGTCATGTACAACGTGGCCGGACTGGTCACGGGTGGCGGCGGCTACTTCACGCCGTTCATCTCGAAGTTCCAGTCTGACGGGTGCAAGGTCGTCGTGCTCGACACGATCCCCGGTGCGACTGACGCCGCGCTGGGCAACGCACTCGCGCTCGGCTACTCGCCCCAGTGGGTCATCTCCAGCGTCGGTGCGGACCCGGTGACGGTGGACGCGGCCTTCGCCGGCAAGCCCTTCCCGGACCCCGAGATCGGCGCAATCTCGTTCAGCTACCTACCCGCCACGAACGACCTTTCGGTGTGGAACGGTTGGATGCGCACGGTCATGGCCAATGACAAGAAGGACTTCCCGAACTTCACATCGACCACACCCCTGGACGGGAACATGGCCTACGGCATCGGTTGGGGCGTCGCGTTCGTCGAGGCGTTGAAGGCGGCGGGCCGCAACTTCACGCGAGCGAGCTTCCTGCACACGTTGATGTCGACGTCGTTCCAGACGCCGGCGCTCGTGCCGCTGCGGTACTCGCCGACCAACCACCAGGGACTGACCGGCGGCTACATCGTCAAGGTCACCAGCTCATCGGCGACCTCGGTGCTCGACCGCACGGTGTACACGACGGGTTCGACGAAGTCGAGTCCGATCGTGGTCACCACGAAGTTGAGCACGGCGATCCCGGCCTGGCTGCAGTAACGACACACGTCTAGCGATGATGCCCCGGCGCGCGCGCCGGGGCATCATCGTCTCTGGCCCCGCGGCCCCTGTGGAGAACGTGGGGATTGCCCGTCACTCACTGGTGCACAACCGGTCAGGTCCCGGTGGATAACGAGTGAAATCCGGGGCAAAAGTTCTCG
>JAKBGV010000038.1 GCA_021837305.1 Actinomycetes bacterium | reverse complement strand
CGGCTGTAGAGGAACGCGACGTAGGCCGCGATGGCGAGGCCGAACCCGTAGACGTGGAAGGTGAGCGGCCCGAGGTGGAACGACGTCGGGAAGGCGGACACGCCCTAGGCGCGCGGCCGGCCGAGACCGGCGAACCCATACCCGAGGCGTACCGGGGTGATGTGCACGGTGTACCCGGCCGACGGAGCCTCGATCATCTCACCGTGGCCGATGTACATCGCGACGTGCTGATCACCGTTGTACCCGTAGAACAGGAGGTCGCCGGGCTGGATGTCAACGAGTGGGACGCGCATCGTGTCGGCGAACTGCGCTCCCGAGTAGTGGGGTAGGAAGATGCCGGCCGCCGCGTAGGCGAGCATGACCAGTCCCGAGCAGTCGACACCAGCGCGTGATGCGCCACCCCAGACGTAAGGGACGCCGAGGAACGACAGTGCGGCGCGCACGGCGATGTTGGCGCGTGAGTCCGGCGGTGGGGGCGGGAAGTTGGACTGGGGCTGGGCGTTACGAAGCGCGCTCGCCGACTGTGCCGCCGCGGCCGCCACTTGCTGGTTGATGAAGTAAGCGATTTGCCCCTTCACCTTGTTGAGCGTGTTTTGGAGAGTGGCTTGGAGGAGTTTGGCCTCGTGCAGGGCCCGAGCCGCGGTTCGCGCAGCGTTCGCAGCCTTGCGGTCCTCGGCGGCAAGCACGGAGCGCTCCTGGGTCAACTTGATCCGGTAGCTCTTCAGATTCGCAATCGTCGTCGAGACGTTGCCGGCGGCGAGTTGGTTGTAGACGTCGGTGGCGCCGATGTTGGAGGCGTTCTTCGAGAAAAGCGGGTTGTTGCTCGCGGCAGACCCGTTGGTCACATAGGCGAAGATGGCGTCGGCTTGGAGCTGACGGTTGCCCTTGGTCAGGTCACGTTGAATCTGGGCGACGATCGTCTTGGTGTTGGTGATGACATCGGAGATGTGGTGCAACGTGATCAAAGTCATGTCGTACTTCTGACCGAGATAGCCGACACGGTTGTCGATCGATTGGATCTGGCGATATAGCGTGGCCGCTTCACTTCGCGCATTGGTCAGGTTGGAGGCACCGGCGGTCATCGGCATCGCCGTCGTCAACATCGCTGCGGCGACGATAAGTCCCCGCATCGGTAGTCGCCTTAGCCCTCGCGTCGGCCGTAGCGTCGAATGGCGCGCGAGGCGCTCGACGTCAGTCACGCGGACAACGCTACCGGTTCGACGGCCCTGGCGCCCCGGCGTTTGTCGGGGTGTCACGCAACGTACCTGATCAACGGGGATCATAAATTGTCGGCGTGGGTGCGTTCATGACCCCCCTCGCCGCAGAAATAGGCTCTCTGCCATGTCCGAACGCTCACGTAATCTCCCACGTCGCTCCTGCCTGTCAACCCCGGGTTCGTCTGACCGATTCCTCGCCAAGGCGCCGAGCGCGACGGCGGATATGACCTTCCTCGACCTCGAGGACTCGGTCGCCCCTAACGAGAAGGTCGCCGCGCGCGCCAAGGTCGTCGCGGCGATCCGCGAGCAGGACTGGGGCGAGCGGGTGCTGTGCGTGCGAGTGAACGCGTGGGACACGCCGTGGACCTACGGCGACGTCATCGAGGTGGTCGGCAACGCCGGTGCGCGCCTCGACGAGGTGATGCTGCCGAAGGTGCAGTCAGCCGCCGAGGTGGTCGCCATGGATCTGCTCTTGACCCAGGTCGAGCGCAACGCCGGCTTGCCCGTCGGGCACATCGGCATCGAGGCACAGATCGAGACCGCGCGCGGACTCATCAACGTCGACGAAATCTGCGCAGTGTCCCCGCGCCTCGAGACGATCATCTTCGGCCCCGCCGACTTCGCGGCGTCGATCGAGATGCCGGTCTTGACCGGTGGCGTCGCCATACCCGAGTACCCCGGCGACCACTTCAACTACGTGTTCTCGAGGATCCTCATGGCCGGCCGTGCGAACGGTCTGCAGGTCATCGACGGTCCATTTCTCAAGGTTCGCGAACTGGACTCGCTGCGCGAGTTCGCCCAGCGCACCCGCGTGCTCGGTTATGACGGTAAGTGGGCGCTCACCCCGGACCAGGCGCTCGTGCTCAACGAGGTCTACTCACCGACCCAGGAGCAGTTCGACAAGGCGTGGGACATCCTCGAGGCATATCGGGTGGCAACTGACGAGAACAACACCGGCGCGGTGATGTTCGGCGACGAGATGATCGACGAGGCGAGTCGTAAGATGGCGAAGAAATTCCTGACCAGAGGGGAACGGGCGGGGCTGAAGCGCTCTCTCAGGTAGCTGGTTTTATTAGGAGTCCTTCCTACTAAGGTGACGGCGTGACGACCGCGCCGGCTACCGACCGTTCTCCCATCGCACGGGTCCGGGCGTCGTTCTCGACCCACGAGCGCCGCAGCCTGCTGTCGATGTTCGGCTTCGTCGCGCTGTTGCACGTGGTCGGTTTCACACTGCTGCTGGTGGCCGCGACACGACACTTCGGGATCGACTCGGGCAAGACCCTCGGGATTGGCACGGGCGTACTCGCTTACACACTGGGGATGCGACACGCCTTCGACGCCGACCACATCGCGGCGATCGACAACACGACCCGCAAGTTCATGTCTGAGGGCAAGCGACCGATGTCGGTCGGCTTCTTCTTCTCCCTCGGTCACTCCTCGGTGGTCTTCGCACTCACGGTCCTACTCGGCCTGGGCGCGCGCGCCCTTGGGTCACAGGTTCGCAACACCCACTCGTCCCTGCACCACTACGGCGGGTTGATCGGCACCGTCGTCTCGGGTGGCTTCTTGTATCTGATCGCGATCTTGAACCTCATCATTCTCGTGGGGATCGTCCGGCTCTTCATCGCGATGCGCCAGGGCCGCTTCGACGACTCCGAGCTCGAGAAGCACCTGAACGCGAGGGGCTTCATGATGCGCTTTTTCGGCCCGCTCGCGCGCTCGATCGATGCCCCGTGGAAGATGTATCCGCTCGGCGTGCTCTTCGGCCTCGGCTTCGACACTGCCACGGAGGTCGCGTTCCTCGTTCTCGCGGGCACCTCGGTTGCGGCCGGGTTGCCGTTGTGGGCGATCCTGTCGCTGCCCATTCTCTTCGCTGCGGGCATGAGCCTGCTCGACACGATCGATGGCTCGTTCATGAACTTCGCGTACGGCTGGGCGTTCTCCAAGCCCGTTCGCAAGGTGTACTACAACATCACGATCACCGGGCTGAGCGTCTTCGTCGCGTTCTACATCGGTACCCTCGAGCTGGCCCAGGTCTTCGCCAATGAATTGAAGCTCTCGGGCGGGATCTGGTCATTCGCCGCGTCCTTCAACATCAATCGCGCGGGTTTCACCATCGTTGGGCTCTTCGTGGTCATCTGGTTGGGCGCGCTCGGGTTCTGGCGCTACGGCCGAGTCGAGGAGCGATGGGAACGCGCCGCCATGCGCGCCCAGCGTGCGCGTGGCGAGAAGGTGAACCTCCACTCGGCGGGCATCACGCTGGGCGCCGTGCACGAGCCCTTCACGATCGACGAGTAGATCAGCCCCGGTCGAGCAGGCGACGGGCGACCACCTTGAGACAAAGCGTCTCATCGGCACCCTCGAAGATCGAGAGCACGCGGGCGTCGACGAAGTAGCGACTGACGGGGTACTCCTCGGCGTAGCCCATGCCCCCGTGGATCTGTAGGGCCTCGCGAGTCACCCACTCGGCGGCTCGACAGACGTACGCCTTGGCCATCGACGCCTCCATTGACCCGCCCCCATCGCCCATCTGGCGCGCGACCGCCAGGGCGAACTGGCGCGAGCTCTGGATGATGGCCGCCATCGTGCCCAACTTCGCGCGCGTGAGCTCGTACTCGATGATGGGCGCGCCGAAGACCCGTCGCTCGCGGGCGTAGGCCAGCGCCGCTTCGTAGGCCGCCTGCATGACACCCACGGCGCGCGCCGCGGTCTGGATCCGGCCGTTCTCGAATCCCGCCATCTGGTAGTAGAAGCCGCGGCCGAGCCCGGCCTCGCCACCGACGAGGTTGTCGTCGGGCACGAACCACTGCGAGAAGCTGACCTCGTAGGAGTGCATGCCGCGATAGCCGATCGTGTCGATCGGACGACCCTCCAATCGTCCGCCGTTGTCCTGGGTGAGCACGAAGCCGTGGCTGTCGCCACGCTGCTTGTCGACGAGGAAGAGCGAGAGACCCCGGTGGGCCTTGGACCGGTCAGGATCGGTCCGCGCAAGCAGCACCAACACCTCGGCGCGTGCGGCGAACGTGCACCAGGTCTTGGTCCCGTTGATGAGCCAGCCGCCGTCGGTCTTGGTGGCGGTCGTCGTGATGTTGGCGACGTCGCTGCCGAAGTCGGGTTCGGTCACCGCAATCGCAGCGAGAACCGAAGCGTTGGCCACCCGCGGAAGCCACTGTTCCTTCTGGGCCTGCGTGCCACCGGCGAGCAGTGCACGCGTGAGGATCTCCGGCCGGGTGATCAGGGAGCCTCCGATGCCGAGACTCGCCCGCGAGAGCTCCTCAGTCGCGATCACCATCGCCAGGTATTCCGAGGCCCCGCCGGTGGCGTCCCCGCCGTAGGCGGTCGGGATGGAGAGACCGAATCCTCCGAGGTCGCGCAGTCCCTCAATCACCGACTCGGGGATGTCGCCATTTGTTCGGTGGACGTGTTCGGCGTGCGGGCGGACCTGGTCGTCAGCGAATCGCCCGAAGTAGTCCCGGACCATCTCGAAGTCCTCGCCGAGGTGGCGGTCCCCCGGGGTCTCAGCGAGTGAGGCGAGTCGACTCGGGTCACGTTGTTCAGCGACGAAGGTGTGAAAAGGCGCAAACCAGTCACCGGCAACGCCCCAGCGGTCCTCGCGCCCGAGCACGCGTTGGGCGAGGTCACTGAGGGCGAGCCCGAGGAAGGCGCTCGTGAGACTCGCCTCGGTCTCGCCGTGGGTGGCGTAGGCGAGATTCGCACGGGCAGTGGCGATGGCGCTCGCCGCGTGCGCGAGGTCGTAGGCGAGTGCCTGCTCGCGATCAGGCCCGCCGCGCTCACGCAACTGCTCGGTCGCTGCGTCGACGACCTCTTGGGCGCGGGCGACGAGGTCGGTGAGGGTGGCCAAGTTGGGCGGCGTAGACATACATGCAAACTACCGGCTGGACGTGGATGGGTCGAGTGGCGACGTAGGCTGGGCCGGTGAACGTGACCATGCTTTTGGCGGACTCGGCCCAGGTGGCCGACGGCAAGTTGTACATCCTCGGCGGCGGCTGGTCCGTCACTGGACCGGACCCGGTGCCCTCGGCCGTCGCAGTCAAGGTGAGCGTGGACGCGCACGAGTTCGACGTCAGTCACCACTGGGAGCTGTTCCTTGAGGACGCCGATGGTCGCCTCGTCCAGTTCGAGACGCCCGAGGGGTTACAGGGCATCGAGGTGCGCGGTGACTTCTCAGCGAGCGAGCCCGTCGGTGTACCACTCGGCACGCCGGTGGACGTACCGATCGCGGTCAACTTCGGACCGATCCCCCTCGCACCCGGTCAGCGGTTCACCTGGCGCATGGTGATCGATGGCGAGAGTCTGCCGGGCGCGACCGCGTCGTTCACGACTCGTCCGCTGCCGAGTGAATAGTTGCTCACGCGAGCCAAGGAGGTTGGCCCCATGACCACGATTGATCGACCCTTCGGGCGTTACCTCGAAGACTTCGTACCAGGCGATGTGCTGCGACACTGGCCCGGCAAGACCATCACTGAGGCAGATGACCACCTGTTCTGCATGATCACGATGAACCATCATCCACTCCACACGAACGCGTGGTTCGCCGAGCACGAGAGCGTCCAGGGCCGTAACGTCGTCGTCGGCAACCTCGTCTACTCGCTGGTGCTCGGCATGAGCGTGCCCGACGTCTCGGGTTCGGCGATCGCCAACCTCGAGGTGGAGAGCCTCATCCATCGGTTCCCCACGTTTCACGGTGACACCATCTACGCCGAGACCCGGGTGCTCGACGTGACCCCGTCGTCGTCTAAGCCCGACCGGGGGATCGTGCGTGTCGAGACCAAGGGCTTCAACCAGGATGGCCAGGAGGTCTGCTACTTCCGGCGCAAGGTGATGGTCTGGAAGCGGGACTTCGCCCCGGTACGACAGCGCCCGTACGGTGAGGACGTCTGGGACTGACGCCGCGCTCGTTCGCACAATCGTTGGGGGACTGCGCACCGACGATCGCCCGCGACCTGCCCTGGATCGGGGTCGGTGACCCGTGGGCGGTGCTCGTGAGCGAGGTCATGCTTCAACAAACCCAGGCCGCCCGCGTCATCGAGCCCTGGCGTCGCTTCATGGAGTCGCTGCCGACCGTGGACGCGTGCGCGGACGCACCTCGAGCCGTGGTGATCGCACTGTGGGGCGGGCTCGGTTACAACCGTCGGGCGGGCTATCTCCAAGATACGGCGCGCGTACTCGTCGAGGAGTTCGACGGGCACGTCCCGAGCGACCCCGACGCGTTGCGTCAGCTCCCCGGGGTCGGCGGGTACACGGCGAACGCCGTCGCGTCCTTCGCGTTCGGCGAGCGCGTCGGCGTACTGGACACGAACGTCGGTCGGGTCCTCGCGCGAGCCCTGGTCAATCGACCTCTGGGTCGAAGCGAGGCCCAACGACTGGCCGACGAGTTGGTGCGCGGACGAGATAGCGCCGCGCACAACCAGGCCATGCTCGACCTCGGGGCGCAGTTCTGCACGGCGACCCCGCGCTGTCATACCTGTCCGATGGCGTCACGCTGTGCGTGGCGAGCGGCCGGGGGGCCAGACCCCGCCCAGCGCAGTGCCGCGGTCTCGGTGCGCCAGAGCGCCTTCGCGGGATCGGACCGGCAATGTCGTGGTCGCATCATCGCGGTCTTGCGCGACGGGCCGACCAACCCCGACGCCCTATCAATTCGGATCGCCGAACCTCGCGAGCGCGTTGAACGACTGATCGCGGCCCTCGTCGGTGAGGGTCTCGTCGAGTACGACGTGCACGCCGTGCGCTTGGTCGACGATACGAGGGAACCGACCGGGTGAGTGTGCCCGGTAGTGTCCCGATGTGACCCCTCCCTCGATCGGCGCCTTCAAGGACACGGTGAGTCGATTCGCGACGGGCGTCGTGGTCGTCACCGCTCAGACACCCGAGGGTCCGGCCGGATTCACGTGTCAGACGTTCGGGTCCCTCTCGCTCGAACCCCAACTGGTGACCTTCGCCGCGGCCGTCGAGGGTCGATCGTGGGCGCAGGTGCGCGCCACCGGCGTCGTCGGCATCAACATCCTCAGTTTCGACCAGGTCGACGAGGCGCGTCGATTCGCGACGACGGGCGCGAACCGTTTCGCCACGGGGGAGTGGATACCCGGTCCGGCCGGTTCCCCGCTGCTCGAGGGCGCGATCGCGCACGTCGAGGGGCCAATCGTCTCGGTACGGACCCACGGCGACCACGACGTGGCGATCGTCCGAGCCGACTTCGTGGCCGCCTACGACGGCCAGCCCCTGGTCTTCTTCCGCTCGGACTTCACCGCACTCGGCTAACGGCGCCGAGTCACTACGCTTCTCGTGGTGGGCCAACGTGGCCGACCGCGACGCTGGCGAGCGGAGTCCGATGACCGTGGCGATTGAAGTGGTGGTGGCGATCCTCGTCGCCGGGCTACTCGCGGCGGGTCTGCTTCGCTGGCGCAAGGTCCGTCGCGACGAGCGGCGCCTGAGCGACACGGGGACCTTGATCGGCCCGCCGCCCTCGCCCTATCAGACGGCCAAGGGTTTTCGGCTCTTGGACGGCGAGACGCCGCCGGAACACCACGAGCCCGCCCCGTTGCGCCTCGAGTCCTCGCGTGAGTACGTGTTCGGCGAGACGACGCCGATCGAGGAGGAAGAGGTGTCGATCGGCCCACATCGCCACGATGTGCAGTGGGCGCTCGACCGATCGGCGCACCGCAGTCCCTTGGTCTACCGCCGTCGAGTGGTCCTGGTGATCGTCGTCGTGGTCGTGGTGATCGTCGGCGCCTTCCTGCTCGTACATCACCCGTGGTCGAGCGGGCCCGCGAAGTCCGGCGAACCGGCGGCCCGCACGGGGGCACCGGTTGCGGCGCCGCGTGGGGCCGATGGTCCGAGGTCGTTCGCCGTGACGTACACGGTGACCGGATATCGGTCGCCGTGGGTCGCAACGGTCACACGATCTCACTGATGATGAAGGCGAGGATCAGCGCCTCGTCGTGCCACGCGTCGTAACGGCCGGACGGACCACCGTGGCCGGCGCCGAGTTCGGTCTTCAGATACGCGACGTTGTCCGCGTTCGCGTCACGGAGCTTCAACACCCACTTGGCCGGCTCCCAGAAGCCGACGCGCGAGTCGTTGAGCCCGCCGGCGGCGAAGAGGTGCGGGTAGACCCGGACACTGCCGTCCTCGTTCGTCGCGCGCACGTTGTCGTAGGGCGAGTAGGACTTCATCGTCCGGTAGGTGGTCGCACTGGCGTCGGGGTCGCCCCACTCCTCCCACTCGCCGACGGTGAGGGGCAGCGAGGCGTCGAGCATCGTCGTGAGGGCGTCGACGAAGGGCACCTCGGCCACGACGCACCGGAACAGTTCGGGGGCGAGGTTCATCACGGCGCCCATCAAGAGCCCCCCGGCCGAACCGCCACGGATGGCGAGCCGACGAGGTTCGGTCCAACCCGTCGTGATCAGGTCTCTCGCGACCGCGACGAAGTCGCTGAAGGTAGTCGGCTTTTGAGCCAGCTTGCCCATCTCGTACCAGGAGCGTCCCATCTCACCGCCTCCGCGCACGTGGGCGATCGCGAAGATCACGCCGCGCTCGAGCAGCGAGAGGCGGATCGACGAGAATCCCGGGTCGATCGAGATCTCGTAGCTCCCGTACCCGTAGAGCAGTAGGGGGGCCGGTCCATTCGGGCTGATCGTGCCGTCTTCGTTCAGTCGCACGACGTCGCGCCGCGCGACGATGGACACGGGAATGCGCTGTCCGTCACTGGCCTCGACCCAGTGACGGCCAGTGACGTAGGCGTCACGGTCGTAGCCGCCGCGCACGATCTGGCGCTTACGAACGAGCAACTCGTGCGACGCGAGGTCGACGTCGGCGATGAAGTTCGGCGTGACCATCGAGGTGATCGCCACGCGCAGGGTAACGGTCTCGAAGGTGGGGTTCACCCCGAGGGACACGGTGCTCGGCCGATCGACCCCGTCGACCAGCCAGGAGTGCCCGAGGAGGTCGGCGTCGAAGGACGCCGCCGGGTCGAGTGGGACGATGCGCACTGTGGCGCAGCCGTCCTCGCGCTCGCTGATGGCCAGACACGTGGAGAATGCGTCGACGCCGTCGATCCGGGTACCCGGGCGGTGTGCGATGAGCTCGCGCCACGCGTCGTCCTCGATGGGGCGCCCGAGGAGGCGGAAGTCGGTCGCGTCCTCGTTGGTGATCTTCAGCCACCAGCGTGTGCCGTCGGCGGCGATGAGGTGCTCGACGCCGTACTCGATACCCGGGCGTCGTGCCTCGAGGACTTCGAGCGGCTCGGTGGGTCGGTCCGCCAAGAGGTAGCGGACCTCGGTCGTGGTCGACGAGGCGATCGACACCACGATCACCTCGTCGTCGCGAGAGCGTCCGACCGAGACCGTGAACTGGGCGTCGTCCTCCTGGTAGACGAGCACGTCCTCGTTCGCCTCCGATCCGAGGCGGTGGCGCCAGACCTGCCACGGTCGCATGGCGTCGTCGACGCGCGTATAGAAGAAGTAGTCGCTGTCGCGGGACCACGCGAAACCGTAGTAGACGTCATCGAGGGTGTCAGCGAGTGGCTCGGCGTCAGTGAGCGGTCGCACCGTCACCCGGTGGCGCTCGTCGCCGTCGAAGTCCACGCCGACCGCGACCCATCGGTCATCGGGACTCACGTCGAGCACACCGACGGAGAGGAAATCGTGGCCCTGCGCCTCGAGGTTCTCGTCGAGGATGACCTGTTCGCCGGCGAAGGCGACGAGCGGGTCCACGACCGGCGGGGTCGAGTCGCCGTCGGTGACCGGAACGCGACAACTGATCGGGTAGTTCAGTCCCTCGCGGGTGCGTTCGAAGTACCACCACGCACCGCGTCGCACCGGCACTGAGATGTCGGTCTCCTCGATCCGTCGCTTGATCTCGTCGAAGAGCTGGGCCTCGAGCGGCGCCAGGTGCTGGAGCGAGGACGCGAGGAAGTCGTTCTCGGCGCGCAGATGCTCGAGGACTTCGGGGTCGTCGCGGTCCATGAGCCAGTAGTAGGGGTCTTCGCGGGTGTCGCCGTGGCGGGTGATCGGGTGGGGACGTTGCGGTACGGAGGGGGTGAGAGGCACGGCTCCACTTTGCCAGTAATTTCTGACAGGGCAGGGACGGTAGTTAGTACTATGGGCGTAGGGATAATACCCAGAGGAGCGACATGACCATCGACAACTTGGACTTCAGTCGATACCAGCTGGGCTGGTCCGACGAACAGATCCCCGTCTTCAAGCCCAAGAAGGGCATCAACGAGGCGATCGTGCGCGAGATGTCGGGGATCAAGAATGAGGAGTCGTGGATGCGCGACTTCCGCCTGGCCGCGCTCAAGCGCTTCGAGAAGAAGCCCATGCTGCCGTGGTTCGCGGACCGCATGCCGGATTTGGACTTCAACGATATCTACTACTACATCAAGCCGACCGAGAACCGGGTCGACCGGTGGGAGGACCTGCCCGACGCCATCAAGACGACCTACGAGCGCCTCGGCATCCCCGAGGCCGAACGCAAGTACCTCGCCGGTGTCACGGCCCAGTACGAGTCCGAGGTCGTCTTCCACCGCAACCGCGAGGACCTCGAGCGCCTCGGGGTGCTGTTCTGTGACATGGACACGGCGGTGCGCGAGTACCCCGACCTGGTGCGCAAGTACTTCGGGACCGTCATCCCACCGAACGACAACAAGTTCGCGGCGCTCAACTCGGCGGTGTGGAGTGGCGGGTCGTTCATCTACGTGCCGCCGGGGGTGAAGGTCGACCAGCCTTTGCAGGCGTACTTCCGCATCAACACCGAGAACATGGGACAGTTCGAGCGCACGCTGATCATCGCCGACGAGGGGTCCCAGGTCCACTACGTCGAGGGTTGCTCGGCACCCGTGTACTCGTCGGACTCACTGCACTCGGCGGTCGTCGAGCTCGTGGCCCTGCCGGGCTCGCGGATCACCTATACGACGATCCAGAACTGGTCGAACAACGTCTACAACCTCGTGACCAAGCGGGCCCGCGCCGAGGCCGAGGCGCACGTCGAATGGATCGACGGCAACATCGGCTCGAGATTGACCATGAAGTATCCGTCGGTCTACCTGATGGGCCCCAAGGCGTCGGGCGAGGTGTTGTCCGTGGCCTACGCGGGACCCGGACAGGTCCAAGACGCCGGGGCGAAGATGGTCCACGTCGCCCCCGAGACGACCTCGACGATCATCTCCAAGTCGATCTCCAAGGACGGAGGGCTCACGGCCTACCGCGGCCTGGTGAAGGTGGAGGAGGGCGCGACCGGGGCTAAGAGCTTCGTGCGCTGTGACGCGTTGATCCTCGACGAGTTCTCGACCTCGGAGACCAGGCCCTACATGGAGGTCGGCGAGCAGGACGCCTCGATCGGGCACGAGGCGACCGTCTCCAAGATCGGTGACGACCAGTTGTTCTACCTCATGAGCCGCGGCCTGACCGAGAGCCAGGCGATGGGCATGATCGTCAACGGGTTCATCGAGCCGGTTACGAGGACCCTGCCCATGGAGTACGCGGTCGAATGGTCGCGCCTCATCGAGTTGCAGATGGAAGGCTCCGTCGGCTGACGGTCGAGCCTCGAGACTCGTGGAAGGATGAACCCGTGGCGATGCGTGAGGAGTGTAAGCACTTTCAGAGTCGTACGTACAAATCCGGCGAGGTTGCGAGGTTCTGTGTCTTGGGCAACGCGCCGGACCAGCCGTGGTCGTGCCCGGAGGGGTGCGTCACCTTCGAGCGTCGTCTCGCCGACGTCGGCTGGGCGCACGGATCCCTGGTCGACCGACCGGTCGAGGCACCGCCCACGAGCGACGTACCCATCGACGATCGACGGGCGCTGCTCGAGCGCGCCAGCGAAATCGTGAACGCCGTCGCGCCCGAACTCGTCAACGAGCGACGACGCGAGATCGACGAGCAGGAACGACGCCGTCGTCGCAACTGGCGGTTCTGGCGCCGCTAACGACCGGTGAACGTGGGATCGCGACGTTCGAGGAAGGCGTTCATCGCCTCGGCGAGGTCGTCGCTGCGCAGATAGAGCGTGTTCCAGTTCGCAACGAATTCCAGTCCCTCGGCCACGGTGCGCCCGTCGTTCGCCGCGAGGACCACCTTCGTGCCCCGGACCGCGAGCGGCGAGTTGGCGGCGATGCGCTCGGCGAGTGCGTGGGCGTCGTCGAGGACGTCGTCACTCACGTGGTTGACGAGGCCGATTGACGCCGCGCGCGCAGCGTCGACGTCCATGCCCGTATACGCCAACTCGGCCACGTGACCGGCCCCGATGATGCGCGGCAGTCGCTGGAGGGTTCCCAGGTCGGCCACGATTGCGACTTTGGTCTCGCGCACCGAGAACGTCGCCGATGGCGCGGCTAGTCGGATGTCGCACGCGCAGATCAGGTCGACGCCACCGCCGATGCAGTAACCGTGAACCGCGGCGATGACGGGGAAGGGTAGCTCAGCGATTGCGTTGATGGCCTGTTGCATCGTGCGCACGGCCTCGTAGCGCGAGGCGTTGCGCTCGGCCGGTGACGTCGCATCGCCGCTCGCGAGCAGGCCACTAGCCATCTCCTTCAGATCCAGGCCTACGGTGAAGTGTGGGCCTCTCGCGGCGATCACGAGTGCGCGCACGTCGGGCTCGGCACGCAACGCCGCCGCCGCGCGAGGGAGGTCCTCCCAGAACGCACGACCCATGGCGTTTCGTTGCTCAACTCGGTCGAGCCACAGTGTGGCCACTGCGCCACGCAACTCGAGTGTGAGGACCGCTGAGGTGAACTCCATATCGTCTCCTTGCTCGGTCGAAGGTTAAC
>JAKBGV010000037.1 GCA_021837305.1 Actinomycetes bacterium | reverse complement strand
GGCCCGGACCCGTCGCCGGGTCACCACGCCGGCGAGACCGCCGGGCACGAAGATCACGAAGAGCACGAAGATCGCGCCGAGCAGGAACTGCGGCTGGGAGAGTGGGACCCGCAAGACGGCGGGCAACCTGGTGAAGGATGGCTCGGCCGCGACCTTCAGGAGGTACTGCTGGAGGTAGACGTAGAGCATGGCGCCCGTGACCGCGCCCCACCGGGTCCCCGCGCCGCCGAGCACCACCATGATCAGGATCGAGAGTGTGACCGTGACCGAGGCGACCGCGCTCGGCACCGCGGTGCCGATGAGCAGGATGTAGGCGACGCCGCCGCCCGTCGCCACCAGCGAGGACAGGGTGTACGCGGCGAGCTTGTAGCGGAAGGGCTGGATACCGAGCACCTCGAGGCGTCGCTCGTTCTCGCGGATGGCGACGAAGACGTGGCCGGTCGCCGACTCGGTCACCAACCAGACCACGGCGTAGGAGACGACGAGGAAGCCCAACGCGATCCAGTAGAGGTTTCGCGTGTTGGAGACGGCGCCCGACATGAACCCAGGGAGCCTCGACGAGTAGAGGGCGAGTCCGGTGTCGCCACCGGTCAGGCCGTGCGGATTGTCCTCGATGAGGTAGTAGAAGGCCTGGGCGAAGGCGAGGGTGACCATGGTGAAGGCGATGCCGCTCACGCGCAGCGCGACGGCGCCGAAGATGACGGCGAGCACGAGTGACGCCGCGAACGTCGCGACGAGTGCGGGCAGGACTGGCCAGTTCCAGTGCGTGAGGGTGATGTCAAAGACGTAGACGCCCGTCGCGAAGTACATCACGGGTCCGAGCGAGAGCAGGCCCGTGTAACCGAAGATCACGTCGTAACCGAGGGCCACGCCCGCGAAGATGAAGCAGAGGGCGAGGACCTCGAGGGTGCCCGTCGAGTTGACGACGTTGACCGTGCTCGGCAGGATCCAGGGCAGCTGCAGACCGATGAACGGCACCAGGGCGAAGAGGGCGACGAGCGCGAGGGCGAGGGCGCTCCGGCGCACGACGGGGCTCACAGCGTGCTCCCGAACAGGCCGCGGGGCCGCCACTCGAGGACGAGCGCGAGCAGGAGCACGACCGAGAGGTTGCCGATCTCGGCCATCCCGGGGTGACTGCCCAGATAGAAGTTGGTGTAGTCCTGGACGAGCCCGACGAGGAGGGCGGCCACGGCCGAACCGCGAATCGAGCCCAGCCCTCCGATCACCACGACGATGAAGGCGAAGATCAACAGGCTGTCACCCTGGGTGGGTGAGATCAGGTCACCGCTGAAGACCACGGCGTAGAGCAGTCCGGCCAGTCCGGCCATGGCGCCACCGATCACGAAGACGAGGGTGAAGGCCCGTCCGACGTTGATGCCCAAGGCGCTCACCATGTCGCGGTTCTCGACGCCGGCCCGAATGGTGATGCCGTAGCGGGTCTTGCGCAGGAACAGTTCGAGCGATACGAGCACGACGACGCCCGCGACGAGGGCCACGAAGTCGCTGTTGGGCAGGCTGAGGCCCCCGACGTGGGTCGCCTCGATCAGCCAGAGCGGTACGGGCACCGAGAGCGAGTTGCTCCCGAAGCCGCCGAGTAGCAGGCCCACGACCGCGAGGTCCAGCCCGATCGTCACCAGGATCTGACCGATGGGTCGTCCGTAGAGCGGGCGGATGATGAGCACCTCGGTCAGTCCCGCCGCGAGCGCACCGCCCAGGATCGAGGCGACCAGGGCGATGACGAACAGGAGCGGGGCGCCCCACGACGCCGGCAGGTGGGAGGCGACGTCCCACGCCGCGTACGCGCCCAGGGTCATGAAGAGGCCGTGGGCGAAGTTCAGAATGTCCATGAGTCCGTAGATGAGCGAGAGGCCCGACGCGGCGAGGAAGTAGACGGCCCCGAGCGCGACGCCGCTGAACGTGAGTGCGAGAAAGACGTTCATCGGACCCCCGTCACCCCGAGGAATCGCTTGGCCAGGTCGGGGTCGTGGAGTTCGCGCGCGTCGCCGGTGTGCACGACCTCACCGTGGTCGAGCACCACGATGCGCTGGGCCAGCCGTCGAACGACCGCGAGGTTCTGCTCGACGAGCAGCACCGTCGCCAAGGTCGCGACGCGCTCCAGGGCGTCGGCGAGCTCGCTCACGAGACGGGGTGCGAGCCCCTTGGACGGCTCGTCGACGAGCAGCAACGGCCACCCGTTGAGCAGGGCCCTCGCGATCGAGACCATCTGCTGCTGGCCGCCGGACAGCGTGCCGGCGCGCTGACGGGTGCGCTCGCGCAGCTCGGGGAAGATCGCGTAGACGTCGTCGTAGCGTGGTTCGTCGACCTGTTCGGCGAGCCGGAGGTTCTCGGCGACCGTGAGGCCGGCGAAGACATCGCGGTCCTCGGGGACGTAGCCGACGCCGAGGCGCACGATCCGGTGCGTCGACCAACCGCGTACGTCGGTGCCGAGCACCGAGATCGCGCCCGTGCTCGCCACCAGACCGAGCAGCGCCCGCAGCGTGGTCGTCTTGCCGACGCCGTTGCGTCCGAGGAGGGCGGTCACGCCGCCCACGGGCACCTCGATCGAGACGCCCTGGAGCACGTGGGATCCCGCGATGGTGACGTGGAGGTCCGAGACCTCGAGTGCGTTCGTCATAGTGGCTGTCCGAGGTAGGCGCGTTGGACGTCGTCGTTGGCGACCACGCTCTCGGGGTCGCCCGTCGCGAGGACGCGACCCGAGTCGAGTACGGCGATCGTGTCGGCGAGGCCGACGACCACGGCCATGTGGTGCTCGACCATCAAGACGGTGCGTCCCTCACCGTGGAGTCGACCGATGAGATCCATGAGCAGTGGGACGTCCTCGGTGTTCACCCCCGCCATGGGCTCGTCGAGCAAGAGGACGCGGGCCTCGGCGGCGAGCAGGATGGCGAGTTCGAGTTTGCGCTTGTCCCCGTGGGAGAGCGAACCCGTCGGTCGATCGGCGACCGCCCGTAGCCCGACGGCGGCGAGGACCTCGTTGGCGACCTGGCTCGCCTCATCCCTCGCCTTCGGGCGCCGCCAGAATCGGGCGCTGCCCCCGAGACGGGCCTGGGCCGAGAGCCGGGCGTTCTCGAACACGCTCAGGGCGTTGAAGAGGCTCGAGGTCTGGAACGTCCGGCCTAGGCCGAGTCCCGCGCGGCCCGAGGGCGCTACGCCGGCCACGTCTCGTCCCTCGAGGACGATTGACCCGGTGGTGGGCACGAGTAGTCCGCTGAGCAGGTTGAGCAGCGTCGTCTTACCGGCGCCATTGGGACCGATGATCCCGAGGAAGGAGCCGGCCGGCACCGCGAGGTCGATGTCGCTGAGGATGGTGGCCCCACCGACGCGGAACCCCAGCCCCGTCACCCGAAGGGCGAGGGACTGGGGTTCGACGACGGATTCCATGGACTGCGTGAACTACTTAGCGGCCGAAGTGCGCCACGACGGGTGGGGCGGTCTGCGCCGCGGACAGCGTCGCGAGCGTCACGGGCTGGTAGGCGCCGGTTACCGAGGCGACCAACTGGACCTGGAACATCGGCTGGAGCATCGCGTGGTCCGAGGCGCGGATCTGCTGCATGCCCTTGGGCGCCTGGAACTTCCACCCCTCGAGTCCCTTGATCATCTTCATCACGTTCGTGCCCTGACCGCTCTGGATCGCGCGCACGACCATCTGCGCCCAGACGAAGCCGTCGGCGGTGAAGAGGTCAGGGTACTGCTTGTACTCACGCAGCATCGCCTTGATGAGGTAGGTGTTGACCTTGTTGTGCGGCGACTCCCAGTTGTAGAGCGAGAGGTAGTAGAACTTGAGGCCCGCCGTGCCGTAGAACTGGTAGGTCGCGGTGTTCGCGAGTCCGGTGACGACCTTGGAACTGGCGAAGATCCCTTGCTGGTCGAGGGCCTGGGCCAACGGCGCCCCGGTCGCCCCAGCCCACGCCAGGAAGACGATGTCGGGGTGCATGGCCTGGACCTGCAGCGCCGTCGGCGTGAAGTCCGTGGTCGTCAGCGGCACGAGCAGGCTCTTGACGGTGTCCCCGAGCGACCCGAAGGCCTGGGTGGCGTCGGTGACGTAGGACTGGCCGAAGGCGAAGTCCTGACCGAGGACGAGGACCGTCTTGCCGGTACCGAGGGCC
Organism: Actinomycetes bacterium; assembly: GCA_021837305.1. Lineage (GTDB taxonomy): Bacteria > Actinomycetota > Acidimicrobiia > Acidimicrobiales > RAAP-2 > RAAP-2. Next base: position 9,029 of record JAKBGV010000037.1, on the reverse strand, counting down.
TTGATGTAGGACTTAGCCGTCTGCACGTCTTGGTAGGTCTGGCGACCGGAGCGGAACGTGTAGCGGTTGATGCCGGTCACCTGGTCGGCCGCGGCCGCGCCCGAGATGTAGAGCACCTTGTTCTGCTGGGCGAGCGGCGCGAGCTCGGTGGCGATGCTCGAGTCGACGGTGCCGCCGATGATCTTGTAGCCGGCGCCGACGTAGCTCTTGAAGTCGGCGGCCGCGGTGGTCGGGTTGTCGGCCGAGTCCTCAATCGACAACTGGATCCTGTGGCCGTTGACCTTGTTGGTACCGTTCGTCGCGTATTGGAAGCCGATCTTCACGCCCTGCAACCACTCGGTCGCGTAGGCCGAGAAAATCCCGGACTCCTCGGTGACGATGCCCACCTTCACCGGTGCGGCGTGCTTCGTCGCCGCACCTGAGATCTGGACCGTCCCGAGCGACACGCTCAACGCCATGGTGGCCGCCGCAAGCGGCACCACGGTCATCCGTAAGTTCCTTCTCATCAATCCCTCCCAGAAATCACGCTTCCCCACGACGCGCGTGAACCTGAGTTAAGCAGAGTGACGTAGAAATGTCAAGTGAATCATGTCTCATAAAATGAGGTACGTTGTGAGTGGGTCGACGCGCAGTCGGTTCGTCGGGAGGGATGTGGCGATGAAGGAACTCGAGATCCATCGAGAACCCCACGAGGTCGGACTCGATGCCGTGCGGTTGGACCGGATTCGAACGCACCTCGGGCGCTACGTGACGCGCGGCCATTTCAGCGGGTGGTTGATGACCGTCGCGCGCGGCGGATCGCTCGCCTGGGTCGGTCGCGGGGGACACCGCGACCGTGAACGGTCCCTCCCGGTGACCGACGACACGATCTGGCGCCTCTACTCGATGACCAAACCCCTCACCGCGGTCGCGGCCATGATGCTCTACGAGGAGGGCCATTTCGACCTCAACGACCCGGTGGGCAAGTGGATCGACGAACTGCGCTCGCCGCGCGTGTACGTGAGTGGACCGGCCAGTTCGCCGGTCACGGTCGCGGCGACCGAGCCGGTACGGGTCCACCACCTCTTGTCGCACACGAGCGGACTGACCTACGGCTTCCAGCGTCTGACACCCGTCGACGAGATCTACCGGTCCCTCGGCTACGACCTCGCCTATCCCGAGGACGTCTCGCTTGTCGACGCGGTCCACGACTGGTGTACGACCCCGTTGCTCTTCCAACCGGGCAGCGCGTGGAACTACTCGGTCGCCACCGACGTCCTCGGACGGCTCATCGAGATCTGGAGTGGTGAGCCGCTCGATGACTTCGTCGAGCGCCGGATCCTGACGCCGTTGGCGATGCACGACACCGACTGGTACTGCCCCGAGGAGAAGCTCGACCGGCTCGCGCAGCTCTACGCCTACGCCAACGGCGACAGCGTGCTCGTGCCCGAGCTCGCCGGCGCCGCGACGCGCAAACCGAGGTTGCTCGCCGGTGGCGGCGGGTTGGTCTCGACCGCGCACGACTACCAGCGATTCATGGCCATGCTGCTCGGCGCGGGCGAGCTCGACGGCGTTCGCCTGCTCTCGAGTCGCACGGTTGACCTGATGACCCAGAACCACCTGCCCGATGGTCTCGACCTGGCCAGCTTCGCTCGCGACTCCTTCAGTGAGGTCGGCCAGACGGGCGTCGGTTTCGGACTCGGGATGTCGGTGGTCGCGGACCAGCCGCGCAACAAGAGCTTGACGTCGGTTGGCACGTTCGCCTGGGGCGGTGCGGCGTCGACGTACTTCTGGGTCGACCCGACTGAGGAGCTCACCGTCGGGTTCTACACTCAACTTCTGCCGAGCTGGATCTACCCGGTCCGCCGTGAGATCCAGCAGTTGGTCTACGCATCCCTGGTGGACTGAGGCAGTTCGCGTCGCGTTGTTCGTGAAGTGTTGAAGGAGGAGATGATGAACAAACTCGTCAGTTCGGCCGCGCTCGCGGTGGCCGACATCCCCGACGGGGCCTCGATCGCGGTCGGGGGGTTCGGACTGTGTGGCATCCCGACCACCCTCATCGACGCGCTCTACCAGCTCGGCAGCACCGATCTGGTGACCGTGTCCAACAACTGCGGGGTCGACGCGGCGGGTCTCGGCGTGTTGCTCGGCGCCAAGCGCATCGCGCGCACGACCGGCTCCTACGTGGGCGAGAACAAGGAGTTCGAGCGTCAGTTCCTGAGCGGTGAGCTCGAGGTCGAGCTCGTGCCCCAGGGCACACTCGCCGAGCGGTTGCGCGCGGGGGGCGCGGGTATCCCCGCCTTCTACACCCCGGCGGGTGTCGGCACCCAGGTCGCCGAGGGCGGCCTGCCCTGGCGCTACGACGGCGCCGGTGGCATCGCGATCGCGTCGCCACCCAAAGAGGTCCGCGAGTTCGACGGCGTCGCCTACGTGCTCGAGCGGGCCATCAGGACCGACTTCGCGTTGGTGCACGCGCGCTACGGCGACGCCCACGGCAACCTCGTGTACCACGAGAGCGCGGCCAACTTCAACCCGCTCTGCGCGGCCGCGGGGCGCATCACGATCGCCGAGGTCGAGGAGGTGGTGGAGCCGGGTGAACTCGATCCGGCCCGCGTGCACACCCCAGGGATCTTCGTCCAACGCGTGGTCCACGCGCCGGGCGTCGAGAAGCTCATCGAGAAGAGGACGGTGCGATCATGAGGACCCGTGAGGAGTTGGCCGCACGTGTGGCCCAGGAGTTGGTCGACGGCCAGTACGTCAACTTGGGGATCGGGTTGCCGACGCTCGTGCCCAACTACGTCGAGGCGGGCGTGCACGTCGTGCTGCACGCCGAGAACGGCATCCTCGGGGTCGGACCGTACCCGAGCGAGGACGCCGTCGACGCGGACTTGATCAACGCGGGCAAGGAGACCGTGACGGTGTTGCCCGGTTCGTCGTTCTTCGACTCGGCCGCGTCCTTCGCCATGATCCGCGGCGGCCACGTCGACGTGGCGGTCCTCGGCGCCATGCAGGTCTCGGCGAGGGGCGACCTCGCGAACTGGATGATCCCCGGCAAGATGGTCAAGGGCATGGGTGGGGCGATGGATCTCGTTCATGGGGCCAAGCGCGTCATCGTCATGATGGAGCACGCCGCGAAGGACGGCGCGTACAAGATCGTCAACGAGTGCACCCTGCCACTGACCGGTCGCACGTGCGTCCAGCGCATCATTACCGACCTCTGCGTGATCGACGTCGAGCCCGATGGTCTCGTCTTGCGCGAGCTCGCCCCGGGCGTGACCGTCGACCAGGTCCGCGCCGCGACCGAGCCCGAGCTGCGGGTCGCCCTCGACTGAACGGTCGGACTTCGACGGGTTACGCGCGTTCAGTAGTCTCATGCTCGTGACCAATCGAGGTGCTGCGCGCAGGACGGGGTGGTTCGGCCGTGGCTGAGCGGCGCCGCGCGCCCGCCGGGGCCGTCGGACCGCCGGACGGGACGACCACGGCGGCGCCGCGACCGGCCCGCGGTGAGCTCAAGGGCAAGGGCCAACGCACCCGGCGGGCGTTGCTGGCAGCGGCCGAGGAGGTCTTCGGCGCCGTCGGCTATCACGACGCGTCGATCGTCAAGATCACCGAGCTCGCCGGTGTCGCCCAGGGCACCTTCTACCTCTACTTCTCGGGCAAGCGTGAGGTCTTCGACGAGGTCGTCGCTGACTTGAACCAACGGGTGCGTCACGCGATGTCCGAAGCGGCCCGAGGTGCGACGACCCGGTTGGAGGCGGAACGACTGGGCTTCGCGGGGTTCTTCCGCTTCACGGCCGAGCACCCGGCGCTCTACCGGGTGATCCGCCAAGCGGAGTTCGTGTCGCCCCAGGCGCTCCGTCACCACTACGAGACCATCATCGAGAACTACATCCCGCCCCTCAACGACGCGATGGACGCCGGCGAGATCGCTGTGGGCGACCCCATGGTGCTGGCGTGGTCGTTGATCGCCGTCGGCGAGGCGATCGGGATGCGCTGGATCCTCTGGAACGAGGCACACGAGGTCCCACCCGAGGTCTTCAACGAGATGGTCACCATCATCGCGCGCATGCTGGGGGGCCGCGCGGTCACGGAGTCGTCGAGCATCGCCGCCACGGTTCCGAAGGTGCCCGGACGTGTCGAGTGAGCTCAGCCCTAGGGCCGCCCACGCTGGCGAGTCGCCCCGTGCGTCTCGCGAGTTCGCGGACCAGACCTTGACGACGGCCGACGACCGGCTCGTCGGGGGGTGGATCGGTGCGGGAGGCGCGGCGGACCCCGAGCGCGTCGCCATCGCCTTCCACGGTCGCACACTGACGTACCGTGAGCTCGACGAGCGCTCCACGCGCCTCGCGCACGCGTTGCTCGCGCGCGGGCTCGAACCGGGCTCGCGCGTGGCGAGCGTCACCGAGAACCACCCCGAACACGTGGTGCTGCTCTTCGCGTGCGCGAAGGCCGGCCTCATCCTCGCGCCGCTCAACTGGCGTCTCGCCCCCGACGAGCTGGGACTCCAGGTCGAACTCTTCGACCCCTCCTTGCTCGTCGTCTCCGCGATGCAGTGGCCGCGCGTCACCGCTCACCCGACGACTACCGCGCGCGAGATGGTCCACCTCGAATCGCTCGACGAGCTCGCCACCTCGGACGACGCCGGTGAGCTCGCGCTCGTGCGCGAGCACGACGGGCTGTTGCTCATCGCGACATCGGGAACGACCGGCACGCCCAAGGGAGCGTTGCTGACCCACGCCAACTGCTACTGGACGAACCGGTCACTCGACGCGGCGGTGCCGATAACCAGTGATGACGTCGTGCTCCAGGTGCTGCCGCAGTATCACGTCGGCGGATGGAACGTCCAGCCGTTGCTCGCGTGGTGGCGCGGGGCGACGGTCGTGCTCGAGTCAACGTTCGACGCGCCGCGCGTCCTTGAGGTCATCCAACGCGACCGGGTGACGACCATGATGGGGGTGCCGACCAACTACCTGCTGCTGGCCCAGCACCCCGCATTCGACGACGCCGACCTGACGGGACTGCACACGATCATCGTTGGCGGCGCCGCGATGCCGCGCACCCTGGTCGACCGGTGGCGAGCGCGCGGCGTGGCCGTCGTCCAGGGGTACGGACTAACCGAGGCCGCACCCAACGTGTGCTGCCTGGCGGGCGAGGAGGCGGCGCGCCGTCCCGGGTCCGTGGGTCGGCCGTACCGGTACGTGGAGGTGGCGATCCGCGACGTGAACGGCGACCCGATCGAGGGGGCTGGCCGGGGCGAGTTGTGGGTTCGCGGGCCCAACGTCTTCGCCGGGTACTGGCGCGACCCGGCGGCGACCGCAGCGGTCTTGGTCGACGGATGGCTCGACACCGGTGACGTCGCCGAGCGCGACGGTGATGGGTTCTACCGCATCGTCGGTCGCACCAAGGAGATGTACGTCTCGGGTGGTGAGAACGTGTTCCCCGTCGAAGTGGAACGAGTGCTCACCGCCTACGAGGACGTGGCCGAGGCCGCGGTCGTGAGCGTGTCGGATCCGACGTGGGGCGAGAGCGGGGTGGCGTTCGTGGTGCCGCGGCGCGGTGCCGACATCGACGTCGACGCACTGGTCGCGCACTGTCGGGACCACCTGGCCGCGTTCAAGGTCCCTCGATCCATCGAAGTCGTCGACGAACTACCACAGACCCACATCGGCAAGGTGAACAAGGCCGCACTGCGGCGTCGTACGAACGACGCCGGCTAACGCCGCTGCGGCGGTGACAGTCGCGACGGACACGAACACCGCCACGAGACACCGCACGCCAGACGACCTGGTATGCGCCACGTGTTCCGCTAAGGCAATGTGACACCGCCAAAATACCTTGGGTGAGTGTCGCAAAACGCACACGGGTTCGAAAAATATTCACCAATGGATGCCGTAGGCTGAAGGTGTAATTTGAAGGGGCAAGATGGCCAGAGTTGAACGAGATAATTCAACGACAAAGACTCATATTCTGAACTCGACCATCGACCTTCTTGCGTCTCGTTCGAGTAAAGAGATTCGAATCGTCGACATCGCGAAGCGGGCGAACGTCGGGATCCCGACGATCTACTACCACTACTCCTCGCGTGAGACCCTGATCTCTGAGGCGCAGGTCGAGAACTTCCGGCGCTTGATGACCAATCGGCATCAGTACCTGCGTGAGTGGCGTGACGCCCTCACGTCTGGTGACCGTGATCGTTTCGTCGAGGCGTTTCACGCCTATCACCTCGAGATCGCCTCCCATGAAACGATCGATGCGATGTGGGAGATGGTTCGAGTGCTCGCGGACATCCGAACCGACCACACAGCCCGTCGTCGATTCGTCGAGATCCACGACGCCGCACTCGAAGAGCGCGTCTCGATCTGTGTCGACGCCCAACGACTCGGGTGGTTGAACCCCGATCTCGACGCGCGGGCCTACGCCGCCCATTCGGGTACCGCCATCCTTGGTCGGATCCTGCTCGAGGGATCCGAGTACTTCTCAATCGAACCCGAGGCCGTGCATGAATTGTTGTGGAAGTGGATTGGACCGACCGGTCCGGGGGAGTCTCGCGTGTCGGGAGTCGGCGAGTAGGCGAACCACGCGCACGACGTCATCGGAGTCCCATCACGGTTGTTGGCAGTTCGACGAGGCGACGGCGACGTCACCGGATCTCAACGGTCTCACGCTCGCCTCACTCGAATCAGGTGGCTCGTTGCACCCCACGGCAGTGGGTCAGATGGTGCTCGCGGGCGCGGTTCGCGACCAGCTCCGGCTTCGACCCTGATTCGTTGGAGGTCGACTCGGCCCTACTTGCCGAAGCGACGTTCGCGGCGCGTGAAGTCGCGCAGCGCCCGCAGGAGGTCGATCCGTCGGAAAGCTGGCCAGTAGGGGTCGACGAAGGCGAACTCGGCGAAGGCCGACTGCCAGAGCAGGAAGCCCGACAGCCGTGACTCGCCGCTGGTGCGGATGACGAGGTCGATGTCGGGTAGGTCGGCGGCGTAGAGGTTCTGGGCGATGCCGTCAGCGTTGATCCGTTCGGCGATCTCGTCAGCGGCGACACCCTGGTCGGCGAGGTCGGTCACCAGCGAACGGCACGCGTCCACGATCTCCTGCCGCCCGCCGTAGCACAGGGCGATGTTCACCGCCATCGTGGGGTTCGCGATCGACGTCGTCTGATCGACCGCTCGTTTCGCCGCCTGGGCGAGGGTCGGCGGAAGCAGGTCCAGGCTGCCGCTCACCGCGAGCGAGAACCCGAGTCGCTGGGCCTGGGCGGGGAGCCGCTCGAACAGGCCGTTCAAGACGTCGAAGTAGGGCTCCAACTCCTCGGCCGGTCGTTGGAGGTTCTCGGTCGAGAGCACCCACACCGTCACGGCACGGATGTCGAGGTCCGCACACCAGGTGAGGAACTCCTCGAACTTGGACATGCCCGCCTGGTAGCTCGAGCGGTACTCACCGCCCTCTTCGCGCGCGTAGCGTCGGTGGCCGTCCATGATGACCCCGATGTGGCGTGGCAGCGACGACGCCGGAAGGCTCGATGCCAAACGTCGCTCGTAGAGTCGATATAGGGACCGCGACAGGGCCACGCGCCATCTCCCGGTGTCGAATTGAAACCCATTCGATGTTACCGCCGCCGACGTGCTCAGACGGCGTCGCTCCTCGGAGGTGTCTCACGAGGCGGTTATGTTCGGAACCGTGCCCGACACCACATTCTGGATCGGTGAAGACCTGGGTGGGCTCGCCGACCGGCTGGGCGGCGAGCCTCGTCGTGGCGACCCGCTGGCCGCCCGGACCATCGTCGTGCCCAACTCGCTCGTCGGTCAGTGGTTGGAGCAGTCACTCGCGAGTCGCGTCTCGGGTCGCTTCGACGGGGTCGCGGCGAATCTCGACGTGATCCTGCCCTCGGTCTTCATCGGCCGGGCTCTCTACGAGGACCCCGCCGACCTGGAACGCTGGGGGACCGACGGGTTCGCGCTCGCCATGCTCGACGCCCGTCACGACGAGCGTGAGCTCAGTGTCAATGAGGCGTGGCGACGCGCCCAGCGTCTCACTGACGTGCTCTACTGGCGCCCGGAGCAGTTCGGCGACTACCTCGAGGCGCGCGGCAACGAACTCGAACGCGCGCTGGTGCGCCGACTGGACGAGCAGGGCGTGCCCTCGCCGTGGGTGGCGCTCGAGGGCGGACTCGATCGAGTCGAGGGGCTGTTCGGTGAGCGGCTCGTCCTCTTCGACTGCGGTGAATTGACGATGGGCGACCTGATGGCGCGCGTGGTGGCGCGAGTGGCCGAGCGCGTCAGCGTCGATGGGTACTTCGTCGCGTCAGGGTCCGACGACCTCGACCGTGCGTCGCTCGGCGCGCGCTGGTCGCGCGGCGTGATCGCGCACCTCGAGCGGTGGCGAGTGAACTGTCCCTCGGCGCGCTGGACGAGGGTGGCGGTCGACCACGCGACGGCGATGCGCACCGAGGTCGTGGCCCGACTCGGCGCCGCCCCGGCACCCGCTGCGCACGACCTGCGCAGTACGGACCTGCTCGCGGTGCACGGCGCGGTCGGCTACGCCCGTCAAGTCGAGATCGCCCGCGACGCGATACTGGCCGCGATCCGCGAGGTCGGAGCCGCGCCGCACGAGGTCCGGGTGGTGACCCCGGACGCCGAGCGGTTCGTGGCCCTGATGCACGAGTACTGGACACGCCACGGCGATCCGACCGCGCCGACGCTCCAGTTCGAGGTCGCCGATCCCACCGTCGCCCACGCGAGCGCCCGACTGAGCGGCTTCGCGACGCTGCTGTCGACCATCGCCTCGCACGACACGATCTACGACATCGTCGCGTTGCTCAGTGAGCCGGCGGTCCACGAGGGCGCCGGGCTGACGCGTCGCGACGTCGAGCGCGTGCTCGAACTCGCTCTCGCGAGCGGTGTGAGCCTCGGCCTCGACGGACCTTCCCGTGAGCCGGTCGCCGCCTTCGCCCCGGGTGACGACGCGGGGACCTGGGTTCGATTCTCCGACCGCGGCGTACTCGCGTCGGTCTTCGACGCGGCCGACTCACCCCAGGACCTGCCGATCTGGCCGGTCGG
>JAKBGV010000105.1 GCA_021837305.1 Actinomycetes bacterium | reverse complement strand
AAGATGGCGATATCACCGGCACCGTGGACCGAGTTGAGTGCCTGTCGCGGCAGCGAGCGCGCCCTGTTCTACGCGCCCGACGCCAGCGAGCGCAAAGAACAGCGGCTCCAGCGCGAACTCGCGGCCAAACGGATCTGCCAGCACTGCGCCGTGCGCGACGATTGTCTCGCGAGCGCCCTCGACCGGCACGAGAGTCACGGGATCTGGGGCGGTCTCAACGAGGTGGAACGACGGGGACTACTGCGCAGCTGACCGTCGGCCCAGCTGGCTGGGTGCCACTCGCGCGATGATCACGAAGAGCAGGAACGTCACGACGTGCACGCCCGTGCACCACTCGCAGATGTGGTCGACGTAGAGCAGTTCGGCGGCGACCAGCCACAGGACGAAGGCCATCGAGCCAGTGATGATGACCACGCGGGCCACGTGCACGGCGTAGGACGACGCGCGCCAACCCCAGGGTGAGTTGAGCGCGACGAGCACGAGGTAGCCCACGAGTCCCACGACCGCGACCGGAGCCCCGAAGATGTAGGACTGGGGCGAGGAGGTGACGGTGTCACAGTTGAACAGGCCGGTCGTCGAACAGGCGAGGAACTTGTTTCCCTCGAAGTGCGTGAACGTGAGGTACGCGGCAATGCCCAAACCGATGAGGCTCAGCGCGAACGTCGAGTAGACGACTGCGCGTGAGACCTCACCGGCTCGCCGGCTCACTTGATGCCGAGGGCTTTCTTCGCCGCCTTCACGCCGGGACTCGCACAGACTGTGCTCGGCTGGTTCTTTGTCAGCACGCAGTACGCCGCGGTCTCATAGTTCGCTGTCGCGACAATCGCCGCGGTCACCGGGTTCGTCGGGTCACTGAGCCCGGCGGCGATCGTGTCACGCGACACGCCGGCGAGGAGCTGCGGGGTGAAGCTCGCGCCCGAGATCAGGAACCGGTTACCGATCGAGACGAAGGGGATCGAGTAGTTCTGCTGGGAGGTCATGCCCGGGATGTACTTGGACGTGTCGTACTTCTGGAAGTCCGCCAACTCGGTCTTGGACGGGTTCTGGAGGGTGTAGTAGAAGTTCGTCGCGTTATCCCAGACGTTGGTGTACTGCTCGACCGACTTGAAGGCGAGGTACTTGGACTTGTAGTGGGCCTTTACAAAGGTGAAGGTCGGCGTGCCGGGGTAGGCCTCGCCGGGCTTGGTCGAGCTGATCATGTCACCGAGCCCGCTGAAGGTGCCGAAACGACTGAGCGCCACGATGGTCGGCCACCGCTCGGCCGCGCAGAAGGGGCAGTACTCGGCGCCGAGGTAGAAGACCTCGGGCAGCGTGGCGGTTCCCGTCTTCGCGGTCAGGGCCGGCTGGCCCTTGACGGGGATCGGCGGGGAGATCGGCACGGCCGGCGACTTCACGCCCACGGTGTTGAAGACCGAGGCGGGGACCTTGGAGACCTCGCTGACCACGGTCGCACTCGTCGCCTGATAGGCGGTGGCCCCGGTCGACGAGGAGCCGGTGGCCACCTTGATGATGACGAGCGCCGCCACGACCACGACGACGAGACCGACGGCGACCCAGGTGAAGAGTCCAGCCGGTCGACCGGTGTTCACGGGGGCTGGGGTCCGCTTGGTGGGAGGTTTCTTGGCCACGATGCTCCTTCGCACGATCAAGGCCCAAACTTAGTGGACGTCGCGACCCGCTCAGTCAACGAGGTCCTGGTGGGTAGGTTGGGACCGTGAGCGACGTCCTGATCCCACGGCCAGCCTCGACGATCATGCCGCTTCGCGATGGCCGTGACGGCGTCGAGGTCTTGCTCGTGCGGCGCAACTTGAACAGCGACTTCGTCGGCGGCGCCTACGTCTTCCCCGGGGGCGCGGTCGACGCCGGGGACAGCGCACTCGCGGGCCGGGTGGTCGGACTGGATGACCAGACCGCTTCGCAACGGCTCGGACTGACGACGGGCGGCCTCGCCTACTACGTCGCGGCGTTGCGCGAGTTGTTCGAGGAGGCCGGACTACTGCTGGTTACCGGGCTCTCCGACGCGACCCCGCCCAGCGACCCCGCCGGGCTCGCGCGCTGGCGTGAGGACCTGAACGCGCGACGGTGCACGTTCAGCGACCTGCTCGAGTCCACCGGGCTGGGACTGGACCTCCGCGGCGTCGCCTACCTCTCGCACTGGGTGACCCCCGTCGGCCCACCGCGGCGCTTTGACACCCGGTTCTTCGTGGTCGAGGCGCCGAGCGACCAGGTCGCCGGCCACGATGAGGGCGAGACGGTGGCGCATCGCTGGATGCGTCCGCGTGACGCGCTCGCGGCCGCAGCCACCGGCGCCATCACCATGATCTTGCCCACCATCCGCAACCTGGAGTCCATTGCCGGGTTCGCCCGCGTCGAGGAGGTGCTCGCGTGGGCGGGTTCGCCTCGGGAAATCACCCGCGTCGAGCCTCGCATGGCCGTCCGTGACGGCGCGACGGTGATCCTGCTGCCCGGTGACGAGGGCTACGACCCCGTCGACTGAACGATCGAGCCACCACGCCCCGCCTCGGCGATCGCCGTCCGTCGGCGGGTGGACTTCGTGAGGCGACGTCGATTCAGGCGGGCGCGACGGCGCGAGTGATCGCCTCGAGCAGGCGCGCGGAACACCCGAGGGCGCCCGCCGGCGGGGCCACGTCACGGAGGATGCGCGACGCGAGCTCACTGAAGACGCCGTCGCCGTCCTCGTGCGAGACGACCGGCCGACCCGCGTCGCCCCCGTGGGCCACGTCACCGTGCAAGGGGATCGACGCGA
>JAKBGV010000036.1 GCA_021837305.1 Actinomycetes bacterium | reverse complement strand
GCAGAAAGCCGCGAGAATCCTTGAAGCGAACACTTGTTCGTAGTACGGTGTCGGCGTAGCCCGACCGATGTCAGAGGGGCACTCTACAGTGCTCCGACGACGTAGACGAAGGAGAACCATGGCCACCGATGACCGAAGCAAGGCACTCGACGCAGCCCTCGGCCAGATCGAGAAGCAGTTCGGCAAGGGATCGATCATGCGCATGGGTGAGAACCTGCACATGAACATCGAGACGATCCCGACGGGCGCACTCGCACTCGACATGGCGCTCGGCGTCGGTGGTCTGCCGCGCGGGCGCATCGTCGAGCTGTACGGTCCCGAGTCATCGGGCAAGTCGACCCTCGCGATGCACGTGGTCGCCGAAGCCCAGCGCAACGGCGGCGTGTGCGCCTACATCGACGCTGAGCACGCGATGGACCCGGTGTACGCGCGCGCCATCGGTGTGAACGTCGACGACCTCTTGATCAGCCAGCCCGACACCGGTGAGCAGGCCCTCGAGATCACCGACATGCTGATCCGCTCCGGGGCGCTCGACGTCATCGTGATCGACTCGGTGGCGGCGCTCACCCCGCGCGCCGAGATCGAGGGCGACATGGGCGACTCCCACGTCGGACTCCAGGCGCGACTCATGAGCCAGGCGCTGCGCAAGTTGACCGGTGGACTGTCAAAGTCGAACACGATCGCCATCTTCATCAACCAGTTGCGCGAAAAAATCGGTATTGTCTACGGCTCACCTGAGGTAACCCCTGGTGGAAGGGCACTTAAGTTCTACTCGTCAATCCGGCTCGACATCCGTCGGATTGAGTCGATCAAGGACGGCACCGAGATCGTGGGAAACCGAACGCGCGTGAAGGTCGTGAAGAACAAGTGCGCGGCGCCGTTCAAGCAGGCGGAGTTCGACATCATGTACGGCCAGGGCATCAGTCGCGAAGGGTCCGTGCTCGACGTTGCGGTCGAACTCGGATTCGTGAAGAAGGCCGGTGCGTGGTTCACCTACGAAGGTGAGCAACTCGGGCAGGGCCGCGAGAACGTGAAGAACTTCCTGCGTGAGAACCCCCAACTCATGGCCGAGATCGATGAGCGGGTCCGAGCGCACCTCGCCGAGGCACTGGCGCCCGACGTCATCGGTGAGGCGATCGACGTCGACGCACCACTCACTCTCGACTGACGTCGAGATGACCGGCGCCTCTGCGGCGGTCGACCGATGTGAGGAGCGGAAGGTAGCGATGTCGCGGTGCGGGCGATGCCGCTGCCAGCGCGGACGACACCACCCGCGGCGATAGCGTGACCCCCATGCAACTGCGCCGACACACGCGACGACTCCTCGGTGAAGCGGTGCGCGCGCTACGGGCCTACGCCAATGACGTCGCGATCGTCGGGCCCCACGACCGCTACGCCCACGCCTTCCACTACTTCGGTTCGGGTGCGGCGTTGATGGCTCCCCAGGGCGTGATCTACAACGAGCGATACCTGTCGATCGGCGACGGCACGCTCGTCGGACCGAACGTCTGTCTGACCGCGGGGATCAACGGCGACCAGACGATGCTCACCACGCCCGTCGTGTCGATCGGTCAGCGCTGCGTGATCGGTCGAGGCTCGCACATTATCGGTCACTGGCGTATCGAGCTGGGCGACGAGATCCAGACCGGCCCTTACGTCTACATCACCGACCAGAATCACGCCTACGACGACCCCGACCTGGCGATTGGCTGGCAGCGCCCGACCGAGGCCGCCGTGCGGATCGGGTCGGGCAGCTGGCTTGGCGCGAACGTCGTGATCCTGCCGGGCACCGACCTCGGGGAGCACACGACCGTCGCTGCGGGCGCGGTGGTGCGCGGCACGTTCCCGAGCCACGTCGTGCTCGGTGGTGTCCCCGCCAGGGTGCTTCGCCACTTCGACCGTGAACGCGGGTGGCTGGCGGGACCACCGGCGTGAACCTGGGGCTCAATCTCGCGCCGCTGCGAGCGTCGCGCCAGTATCGCCGGCTCTACGTCGCGGGCTTCATCTCGGCGCTCGGCAGTCAGGCGACTTACGTGACGACCGCGTACCAGCTCAAGCAGCTCACCCACTCGCCGATCGCGGTGGGCGCGCTCGGCCTCGTCGAGGTCGTGCCGCTACTCATCTTCGGCCTCTACGGCGGGGTGCTCGCCGACCATTTCGACCGGCGCCGGCTCGTGCTCGTGACCGAGTTCATTCTCTTGCTCACCGCGGTCGCGCTCGTGGTGAACGCGGCGCGGCCCTCGCCCGCGGCGTGGGTGCTCTACGTGGTCGACGCCGTCATCATCATCGCGGGCAGCGTCCAGGGACCGAGCCTCGCCGCACTCAACCAACGGCTCGTCGACCACGACCTCCAACGCGACGCGGCGACGCTCAACATGGTGCGCGGCACCTTCGCCTCGATCGTCGGACCGGCCCTCGGTGGCTTCGTCGCGGTGGCCGCCGGACCCCAGTGGGTCTACGCCATCAACGTGGTCACCTTCGTGTTCTCGCTCGGGCTGCTCGTGACCTTGGCGCCGGTCGGGCGCGGCGGCGGTGACGGCGCCTCGATGAGCTCGCTCATGGTGGGGCTTCGCTACGCGCGCTCGCGTCCCGACATCGTGGGCACCTACGTCGTCGACCTGCTCGCGATGGCCCTCGCCTACCCGGTCGTGATGCTGCCCTTCGTGGCCGCGCACTTCTCAGAGCACTACGCGCTCTCCCTGCTCTACCTCGGACTGCCGGCCGGAGCCCTGCTCGCGACCCTCACTTCGCGCTGGACGCGCCGTGTGCACCGCTACGGCCGCGCCGTGGTGGCCGCGGCGGTCACGTGGGGACTCGGGATCGCGATCTTCGGCTACTCGACGTCCCTGGTCGTCGTGCTGGCCGGGCTCGTCGTCGCCGGCGGGGCCGACGCGGTGAGCGGGATCTTTCGCAACACGATGTGGAACGAGTCGATCCCGCCCGACGTTCGCGGTCGCATGGCCGGCGTCGAGCTGATCTCGTACTCGCTCGGCCCGACGGCTGGACAGTTCCGCTCCGGATTAATGACCGCCTGGACCTCGCTGCGGTTCTCACTGACGGTCGGGGGACTGGCGAGTGCCGGCTCGGTGGCGGTCGTCGTCGCGGCCTTGCCCCAGCTGTGGGCCTTTGACGCTCGCACCGATCGCCACGTCGCCGAGGTGCGCGAGCTGCGAGCGGCCGAGCACGATACGCGATGACAAGACGTTCTACGCTTCATCTGTGACGAATGCGTATCTGGTAACGGTGAGCGGGCCCGATCGGATCGGCGTGGGTGCCGAGCTCTTCGCGGCGCTGTCGGTCCTCGAGGCCGGTGGCGCGACGCTCGCCGACGTCGGGCAGATCACGATCCGTGGCGCCCTGGTGCTGTGCGCCGAGGTGTCCGGCGAGGACCTCAGCCCCGAGGCGGTCCACGCCGCGATCGCCACGCGCGCCATCGAGGGCGGCTCGATCACCGCCACCGTCGAGCCGGTCGACCCCGCCGCGATCGTCCACGGAGGACGGCTCCTCGTGACCCTCATCGCTCCGACGATCGGCGCGACCCAGCTGCGCGCGGTCTTCGGCGCCATCGCCGCCAGCGGCTCGACCTGTGAGCGGATCGTGCACCTGGCCACCTACCCGGTTGACTGCTACGAGCTCGTGGTACTCGGGGCGGACCACGAGGCCCTGCGTCAAGGGGTCACCGACGCCGCCAACACGGTGGGGCTCGACCTCGCCATCCAGCGCGCGGGCCTGCACCGACGCGCCAAGCACCTCGTGGTGATGGACGCCGACTCCACGCTGATCCAAGAAGAGGTGA
This sequence comes from Actinomycetes bacterium, assembly GCA_021837305.1. Taxonomy (GTDB): domain Bacteria; phylum Actinomycetota; class Acidimicrobiia; order Acidimicrobiales; family RAAP-2; genus RAAP-2. The sequence goes on along the minus strand of JAKBGV010000036.1, from coordinate 10,287 downwards.
TCGACCTGCTCGCCGAGGCCTGCGGGCGCGCCGAGGACGTCTCGGCGATCACCGCCTCGGCGATGGCCGGGGCGATCGACTTCGCCGAGTCTTTGCGCCGCCGCGTCGCGCTGCTCGAGGGGCTGCCCGCGAGCGTCATCGACGACGTGCGCTCGCGACTCCGTCTGATGCCTGGGGCGCGCACACTACTCGCGACCCTGCAACGGCTCGGCTACGTGCCCGCCGTCGTCTCGGGCGGGTTCCTCGAGGTGCTCGCGCCCTTACTGGATGAGCTCGGCGTTCGCTACTACGACGCGAACCACCTCGAGGTGGTCGATGGTCGCCTCACGGGTCGGGTGCTCGGTGCGATCGTCGACCGTGCCGGCAAGGAGCGGGCCCTGCGGCGCTTCGCCGAGGAGATCGGCGTCCCGCTCGAGCAGACGGTCGCGGTCGGTGACGGAGCCAACGACATCGATATGATCTCAGCGGCCGGCCTCGGCATCGCCTTTAACGCCAAGCCCGTCGTGCGCGCGCACGCCGACGCCGCGCTCTCGGTCCCGTACCTCGACGCAGTGCTCTACTTCCTCGGGATCAGTCGAGAAGAGATCGAAGCCGACTGACGTGGATGGCTCGGTCGAGTCGCGGCGAGCGTCGCTCTCGACGCTGCGTCGACTGATCTTCTCGTCGTCGGTGCCCTGGGAGCGTCAGCGGGCCCGCTTCGCCGCGGCGACGTCGGCGACCCCCGTCGCAGCCGGCGTGGTGCGCGACACGGTGAGGGTCGGATTACTGTCCGTCGAGACCCTGACCCCGCCCGACGTGGTGGGTGACCGCGCCATCGTCTACGTGCACGGCGGCGGGTACTGCATCGGCTCGCCGGCGATGGGCCGCGCCCTCGGATCCTTCCTCGCGGTGACCCTGCGCGCCACGTTCTACGGCCTCGACTACCGGCTCGCCCCCGAGCACCCGGCCCCGGCCGCGGTGCGGGACGTCACGACGTTGCTCGCGCACGTGGCCGGCCGCGAGGTCGTCGGCCTCGCGGACTCGGCTGGCGCCGGCGCGCTCGTCGCCGCGCTCGCCACCGGTGCGGCCCCGGTCGGCGCGCTCGCCCTGGTGTCACCGTGGCTCGACCCGCTGCGTCCCTACGACGACGACCTCGCCGAACGCGACCCCTTGCTCTCGATCGGCTGGCTCGAGGCCTGCGCGCGGGCCTACGCGCGCGGCGTTCACGACGAGCTCGTCTCGCCGCTTCACGCGAGCTGGGCCGGTCTCGCCCCGACGGTCGTGGTGGGCGCGGAAGACGACCTCACTGCGCCGGACGCCGCCGCCCTCGCCGCGCGCGAGCTCCCGGGTGTGATGGTGCGGACCTGGCCGGGGCTCTGGCACGACTTCGCGCTCGCGCTCGGCCAGACGCCCGAGGCGGCCGAGGCGGCCGAGGTGATCGCGCGGCACTTCGCGGAGGTGATGGGGTGGCGTCGCGTGGAGGCTACCGGCTGGTAGGTTCAACGACACCTGAGCGTAGGAGGGGACGTGCGGGTTTCGATTGACGCAGGCCGATGTCAGGGTCACGGGCGGTGCTTTACCGGCGCGCCGACGGTCTTCGGCTTCGACGACCTCGGTAACGGGGTCGTCCTCGTGACCGAGCCGAACGGCGAGGACGTCGCGCTCGCGCGCCTCGCCGAGGCCAACTGCCCCGAGCACGCGATCACGGTGGTCGAGTGATTATGGACGGGCCCGTGACCGACTTCGCCACCGATTGGGACCACACCGACCCGCGCTGGGTGCACGACCCCTACCCGATCTGGGACGACCTGCGCGAGCGCTGTCCCGTCGCCCACACCGATCGCTACGGCGGGGCCTGGTTCCCGTCGACCCACGCGGGGGTGTCGGCGGTCGCCACGGACACCGAGCACTTCACCAGCCGCACGGTGGTGATCGGCAACGGCCGACCGACGGAGGAGGCGCCGCCCGCGCCGATCGGCGTCGCGCCGCCCATCACCTCGGACCCGCCGTTCCACCAGATCGCGCGGCGGCTCATCCTGCCGGTCTTCGCGCCCGGACCGGTGCGCGAGCTCGAGCCGATGGTGCGCGCCCTGTGCGAGCGGCTGCTCGACGAGATCGCCGGTGCGCGTGTGCTCGACGCGGCGACCCAGTACGCGCAGTTCATCCCCCCGGCGGTGATCATCCGGTTGCTGGGTTTCCCCGAGGCCGACGAGGAGCTGTTCCGCGAGTTCGTCCACGTGGTGCTCGAGGGCGTGAACCACCCCGTCGAGCAGCGCATCGAGGAGTTCGCCCCGATCGAGGAGTATCTCAACGCCCAGATCGAGGACCACCGCGCCCACCCGCGCGACGACCTCACGAGCTACCTGCTCGGCGTCGAGGTGGCCGGTCAGCGACTCGCGATCGAGCACATCCGCGGCACGATGATCCTGGTGCTGATCGCGGGGATCGACACGACGTGGTCGGCGATCGGCGCGTCGCTCTGGCACCTCGCGAGCCACCCCGACGACCTCGCCCGCCTCGTCGCCGAACCCGAGCTCATGGGCGTCGCGGTCGAGGAGTTCCTGCGCTTCTACGCGCCGGTCACGATGGCCCGGCTCGTGAAGGAGGACGTCGACTTCCTCGGTTGTCCCATGAAACGCGACGACTGGATCCTGCTGGGCTTCCCGGCGGCTAACCGCGACCCCGCGGTCTTTCCCGACGCCGACCGGTTCATCATCGACCGCCTCGAGAACCGCCACATCGCCTTCGGCCTCGGGATCCACCGCTGCGCCGGGTCGAACCTCGCGCGCATGGAGCTGCGCGTGGCGCTCGAGACCTTCATCGCGCGCTACCCGCGCTTCGAGCTGCTCGACCCCGAGGACGTGACCTGGTCCCAGGGTCAGGTGCGCGGACCGCGCCGCGTGCCGATCCGCGTCGCGAAGGACTAGCGCAGGCCGAGGTCGGGCGTGGCGCGACGCCACTGCTCGGCCATCCACGCCTCGATGGCGTCGGGTTCGCGCGGCAGCGCCGCCGAGAGGTTGCGTGACCCGGTCTCGGTCACCAGGATGTCGTCCTCGATGCGCACCCCGATGCCGCGGTACTCCTCGGGCACGGTGAGGTCGTTCTTCTGGAAGTACAGGCCGGGCTCGACGGTGAGCACGTAGCCCGCGTGCAGCTCGCCGCGGTAGACGTCGTTACGCGCGTTGGCGCAGTCGTGCACGTCGAGGCCCAGCATGTGCGACACGCCGTGCAGCGTGTAGCGACGATGGGTCTGGCGGTCGGGGCGCAGCGACGCCTCGGGGTCGTCGATGATCCCGAGATCCGCGAGCCCGTAGGCGAGCACGCGCACGGCCGCGTCGTGGGCGGCGCTGAAGGGTACGCCCGGGGCGACCGCGGCGATACCGGCGTCTTGCGCGGCGAGCACGAGCTCGTAGACGCGTCGCTGGGCGGGGGAGAAGATCCCGTTGATCGGCAGCGTGCGCGTCACGTCGGCCGTGTAGAGCTGGTCGCACTCGACCCCGGCGTCGAGCAGCAGCAGTTCGCCGTCGCGCACGGCACCGTCGTTGCGGGTCCAGTGCAGTACCGTCGCGTTGGCCCCGCTCGCGGCGATCGTGTCGTAGCCGACGTCGTTGCCCTCGACACGCGCGCGCAGGTTGAAGACGCCCTCGATCACGCGCTCGCCGCGACCCTTCGCCTGGGGTAGTGCGCGCACGACGTCACCGAAGCCTTCGACCGTGTGGGCGATCGCGACCTCGAGCTGGCGCTGCTCGAACTCGTCCTTCACGAGGCGAAGCTCGCTGAGCGTGGCGACCAGCCGGTCGTCGTGCTCGCTCGGCTCGAGCGCTGCGTCGAGGGTGGCGTCAAAGCCTCGCACCACGGCGATCGTCGTGTCGCTCAGCTCGCCCAGGTGCTTGGCGAGGTCCTCGAGTGGGGCGGTGTCGACCTGGTAGTACTGCGCCGCCTCACTCACGCCCCGTCGAGCCCCGACCCACAACTCGCCGTAACGCGCGTCGGTGAAGAAGGCGTGGGTGCGCGCGTCGCGCCGCTCGGGCACGTAGAGCGTGGCGTGACCGGTGCCCGCTCCCGGGGTGATCACCAGCACGCAGTCGGGCTCGACGCAGCCCGTGAGGTAGAAGAAGTCCGTACCGGGCCGGAATCGGTAGTCGGTGTCGTTCGCGCGGACCTTGGCCGATCCGGTGGGGACCACCAGCGTGAGGCCGGGCATCGCCGCGGCGAGCGCGGCGCGGCGCGCCGCCGCGTAGGTGGCGCCGGGGTGCACGTCGCGGCTCGGCGCCGAAGGTGCCCAGCCGCTCGTCATGGCCTCGACGAGCGCGCGCGGCACCGCGGGGCGGTGCCCCCCCGCCCAGACCCAGTGCTCGCTGATCGGGTGCTCGGCGGAGACGTCGGGTTCGGTGACGGGGTAATCGCTCATGGGCTCAATCTACCGTTCGGGACTGTCGCGCCGACGTCGTAAGGTCGGTGCCATGGAGCTGTCCCTCGACTACGACGGCCCCGTCGCGGTGCTCACGTGGCGCGACGGGGAGAACCGGATCAACGACGAGTCACTCGGGGCGCTGCACGCCCGACTCGACGAGCTCGAGGGGCGTAGCGGACCCCTCAGCGTGGTCCTCACCGGCGAGGGGAAGTTCTTCTCCAACGGCCTCGACCTCGCGCGCTACGGCACGGACCCGGCGGGGCTCGGCCACATCCTCACCGAGCTGCACCGCATGGTGGTGCGCCTGCTCACCTTCCCCGCCTACACCGTGGGGGCGCTCAACGGGCACACCTTCGCCGGCGGCGCGCTGCTCAGCTGCGCGCTGGACTACCGGGTGATGCGCGAGGACCGGGGGTTCTGGTGCATGAACGAGGCCGACATCGGGTTGGCGCTGGACGCCAAGCTCGCGGCGATCCTCTTTAACCGGCTGCCGCGCGCGACCGCGATCGACGCCATGTTGACCGCGCGCCGTTTCGACGCAGCCACCGCGTTGCGCGCGGGCATCGTCGAGGCGGTGGCCCCCGAGGCGGCCGTGCTCGAGCACGCCGTGGCGGTGGCGGCGACGATGGCCGACAAGGACCGCGGCGTCATCGCCCACCACAAGCGCCTCGCCTACGGCGAGGTCGCCGCGACCCTGGGCTTCCCGGTCGCCTAGCGCTGGGTGCGGTCGACCAGGCGCCAGGTCGCGGGCAACGCGACCCCGGCCAGGGCGGCCTTGATGACCTCGCCAGTGATGAACGGCGTGAGGCCAAGCGAGATCGCCGTCGCGAGGCCGACGTGCAGGCTGACCGCGAGCCACGGCACCGCGATCGCGAAGATGATGACCTCGCCGACGACCATCGAGGTGACGGCGCGCGCCACGGTGCGGTCGGCCCCGCGCGAGGCGAGCCAGCCGAGCGCGGCGCTCGCGACGACGAAGCCGAGCAGGTAGCCGAAGGTCGCCATCGGGACGCCGCTCGAGTGACCGGCGAACCACGGCACGCCGAGGACTCCCGCGGCGACGTAGAGACCCATGGCGAGACTGGCGCGGCGCCAGCCGAGTGCGGTGCCGACGAGCAGCACGCCGAGCGTCTGACCGGTGATCGGCACGGGCGTGAAGCCGAGGTGGATGGTGACCTGGGCGAGCAGCCCGACGAGCGCGGCGCCCGAGACGACGAGCACGGCGTCGGCGACGCGCGACGAGGCCACGGCGTCGGCGAGGACGCGGCGCGGGGACGGAACGGCGATCGTGGACATGGGACCTCCCTGGACTTTCGGCAATGCTACGCGACGGCCGTCGCGGCGAGCGTGGGCGTCTAGATCCAGCCCTGGTCTCGGGCGATCTGCTCGACGTCGCCGATGCGCAGGCCGCTACGGTGCTGGAGCGTGCGGATGAGCCCCCCGGCCTCGTAGAGCGACTCGTGGGTACCGGTGTCGAGCCACGTCGTGGCCCGTGAGAGCACCTCGACGCGCAACTCGCCGCGTTCGAGGTAGGCGTTGTTGAGGGCGGTTATCTCGAGCTCGCCGCGAGTGCTCGGGACGAGCTGGTGGGCGAACGCACTCGCGCGCTCGTCGTAGAAGTAGATGCCGGGCACCGCGTAGTTGCTCTTCGGGACCGCCGGCTTCTCCTCGATCGAGAGCACGAGGCCGTCGTCGTCGAACTCGACGACGCCGTAGCGCTCGGGGTCCTTCACCTGGTAGGCGAAGATGAGCGCCCCGGACACGTCGGTGTTCTCGCGCAGGTGCGTGCCCAGCCCGGGCCCGTGGAAGAGGTTGTCGCCGAGGATGAGGGCGCACTTGTCGCCGTCGAGGAACGACTCGCCGAGGATCAGGGCCTCGGCGAGTCCGTTGGGCTGGTCCTGGACGACGTAGGAGAGCGAGAGCCCGAACTGGCTGCCGTCGCCGAGCAGGCGCTGGAAGGCGGCCTGGTCGTGGGGGGTCGTGATCAGGAGCAGCTCGCGCAATCCGGTCAGCATCAGGGTGCTGAGGGGGTAGTAGATCATGGGCTTGTCGTAGATCGGCAGCAACTGCTTGGACACGGCCCGCGTGATCGGGTACAGCCGGGTGCCGCTGCCACCGGCCAGGATGATTCCCTTCACCCCATTAGTATAAGAGGCCATCAAACCCCCTTCGAGGCCGAGGTAGACCATGCGCGTTGTCATCACCGGGGCGGCCGGGTTCATCGGCTCGCGCTTCGCCGAGTTGCTGCTCGCCGACGCCGAACGGCTGGGCTACGACGACGTCGTGCTGCTCGACGCGCTCACCTACTCGGGTCGGCGCGAGAACATGAACCGGGCGATCGGCGCCGGGGCGCGCTTCGTGCACGGGTCGATTAACGACCCCGTCGTCGTCGACCAGGCGCTCGCGGGCGCCCACGCGGTCGTGCACCTCGCCGCCGAGAGCCACGTGGACCGCTCGATCACCGGGGCGCGCGACTTCTTCCTCACCAACGTGCTCGGGACCCAGCAGCTCCTCGAGAGTGCCCGGCGCGCGGGGGTCGAGCGCTTCGTGCACGTCTCCACCGACGAGGTCTACGGGTCGATCGCGCAGGGTTCGTGGCGCGAGGACCACGTGCTCGAACCGAACTCGCCCTACTCGGCGAGCAAGGCCGGCTCGGACCTGGCGGCGCTCGCCTATCACCGCACCTACGGCCTCGCGGTCATGGTCACGCGCTGCTCGAACAACTACGGCCCCCGTCAGTTCCCCGAGAAGGTGATCCCGCTGTTCGTGACCAACCTGATGGACGGCGAGTCCGTGCCGCTCTACGGCGACGGGTTGAACGTGCGCGACTGGCTCCACGTGGACGACCACTGCCGCGGCATCCTCGCGGTCCTCGAGGCCGGCCGGGCGGGTGAGGTCTACAACATCGGCGGGGGCACCGAACTGACCAACCGCGAGCTCACCACGCGACTGCTCGAGCTCTGCGGGGCCGACGAAAGCCGCGTGCGCACCGTGCCCGACCGGCTCGGCCACGACCGTCGCTACTCGGTGGACTGGGGCAAGATCCACGCCGAGCTGGGCTATGAGCCACGGGTGCCCTTTACGACCGGGCTCGCCGAGACGGTCGCGTGGTACCAGGCGAACGAGGCGTGGTGGCGTCCGCTGAAGGAGACGGTGGCGTGAACCTCGTCCCCCGGGCGATCCCCGGCCTCTACGTCCTCGAGTCCCCGGTCTTCGGCGACGAGCGGGGTTTCTTTCGCGAGTGGTTCAAGGCCCCCGACGCTGAGGCCGCGGGCGTATCCTTCACGGTGCGCCAGGCGAACCTCTCGCTGTCGGCGCGCGACGTGGTGCGCGGGCTGCACTACTCGCTCGCCCCCGAGGGCCAGGCGAAAGTCGTCACCTGCGCCGCGGGCTCACTCGACGACGTGATCGTCGACGTGCGCGTCGGCTCGCCGACCTTTGGGCGCGTCGAGGTGGTCACGCTCGAAGCGGGCGACGGACGCTCGGTCTACCTGCCGGTGGGCGTCGCGCACGGCTTTTGCGTGACGAGCGAGCAGGCCGTGTTGACCTACTTGCTCTCCTCGCCGTTCAACGCACCCCTGGAGCTCGAGGTGAACCCACTCGACCCCGCCATCGCGGTGCCGTGGCGCCTGTCGGGTGAGCCGGTGCTGAGCGCGAAGGACGCCGCCGCGCCGTCGCTCGCGCAGCGCCTCGCGGCGGACGAGCTGCCCCGGTTCGCGCAGTAAACGAGCCGGCGACGGCACGTTGCTAGCGTGGACGAGGTGACGACCACACCGCTCCGCTCGGTCGGCGCCGCCGGCGCCGTGCGCTTCGCGACCCAGGGGTCGGGACCGCGCATCGAGTCCGAGGTCGAGCTGCGCTCAGTGCTCGCGAGCCTCTCGGGCGTCGACGCGGTCGGCCTCGAGGCCCGCGCGGCCAAGCTCGCCACCCGCTCGATCAAACGCTCCTCGAAGCTGGCCGCGCTCGACCTCGCGATCGCCATGGTCGACCTGACCACGCTGGAGGGTGCCGATACGCCCGGACGGGTGGCCTCGCTCTGCGCGAAGGCCGTGCGGCCCGACCCCACGAACCACGAGGTCCCCTCGGTCGCAGCGGTGTGCGTCTACCCGGACCTCGTCGCCACGGCGAAGCGGGCCCTTGGCGACGCCCCGGTGGCCGTCGCCTCGGTGGCGACGGCGTTCCCGTCAGGTCGGGCCTCGCTCGCGGTGAAGCTCGCCGACGTCGCCGAGGCGCGTAGCGCCGGCGCCGACGAGATCGACATGGTGATCGACCGTGGGGCCTTCCTCGCGGGGCGCCTCGGCCAGGTCTTCGACGAGATCGTCGCGGTGAAGGCGGCGTGCGGGTCGGCTCACCTGAAGGTCATCCTCGAGACCGGTGAACTCGTGACCTACGACAACGTGCGCCGCGCGAGCTGGCTCGCCATGCTCGCCGGGGCCGACTTCATCAAGACCTCAACGGGCAAGGTCCCGGTCGCGGCGACCCCACCGGTCGCCCTCGTGATGCTCGAGGCGGCCCGCGACTTCGCCGAATCGACCGGCCGGGTGGTCGGGGTGAAGCTCGCCGGCGGCATCCGCAGCGCGAAGGACGCCATCCGCTACCTGGTGCTCGTCAACGAGACGGCGGGGACCGCCTGGCTCACGCCGGAGCGCTTCCGCTTCGGCGCCTCATCGCTCCTCAACGACCTGTTGATGCAGCGACTGAAGCAGCAGCGCGGCGCCTACGTGCGCGCCGATGAGTTCAGTGGAGATTGACGTGACCGACCAGCAGCTCGACCAGTCCCGCCTCGGCGGCTTCACCTACGACCCGGCGCCCGAGTCGGCCTCGGTCGCTCGCCTCGCCACCGCCTACGGACTCTTCATCGACGGTGTCTTCAGCGACCCGGGCGCCCACGAGCAGTTCGAAACGCTCAACCCGGCGACGGCTCGCCCGCTCGCGAGCGTCGCCCACGGCTCGACCGAGGACGTCGATCGAGCGGTGGCGGCCGCGCGTCGCGCCTTTCCCACGTGGTCCACGACCCCGGGCAGTGAACGCGCGAAGTACCTCTACCGGATCGCGCGGCTCATCCAAGAGCGCGCCCGCGAGCTCGCCGTCGTCGAGACCCTCGACAACGGCAAGCCGATTCGCGAGACCCGCGACATCGACGTGCCCCTCGCGGCGGCCTACTTCTTCTACTACGCCGGCTGGGCGGACAAGCTCGACTACGCGGGCTTCGGTCCGTCGCCCCAGCCGCTCGGCGTCGCCGGCCAGATCATCCCGTGGAACTTCCCGCTGCTCATGGCGGCCTGGAAGCTCGCCCCCGCGCTCGCGGCGGGTAACACCTGCGTGCTCAAGCCCGCCGAGACTACGCCACTCAGCGCGCTCGTGCTCGCCGACATCCTCACCCAGGCCGACCTGCCCGCGGGGGTGGTGAACATCGTGACCGGCGACGGCGCGACGGGCGCAGCGCTCGTCGCCCACCCCGGCGTGGACAAGATCGCCTTCACCGGCTCGACCGAGGTCGGTCGGCTCATCCAACGACGCCTGGGCGAACGCGGCACGCACCTGACCCTCGAACTCGGTGGTAAGGGCGCGAACATCGTCTTCGAGGACGCCCCGATCGACGAGATGGTCGAGGGGGTGATCGACGGCATCTTCTTCAACCAGGGCCACGTGTGCTGTGCCGGCTCACGGCTACTCGTCCAGGAGTCGATCGCCGACGAGGTCGTGCGTCGGGTGCTTCGCCGGGTGGAGCAACTGCGCGTGGGCGACCCGCTCGACAAGAACACCGACGTCGGTGCCATCAACTCGGCCGCGCAGCTGGCGCGCATCGAGGAGCTCACCGTGGCGGGCGAGGCCGAGGGCGCGACGCGTCACACCAGCTCGTGCGCGCTACCCAGTGAGGGGTACTGGTTCGC
>JAKBGV010000035.1 GCA_021837305.1 Actinomycetes bacterium | reverse complement strand
ACGGTCGCCCTTCTTATATTTCCGGACAGTCATTGCGCAGTAGCTCCTAGCCGACCGACGCCGCGGGGCGTTCGTGGGGACTATCCATTCTACCAAACTTCACTCAAACCGTGACGGGTTGCACGGCCTCGATCACGTCGACCAACCGGCGACAGACGATGAGGTCCAGACCCGTCGTTGGTTCCAGGGCCGATCCGGCCGGGACGACGACCCGTTCGGCCCCACGGCGTCGGACCTCGGTGAGCCGACGGCTAAGCCCGCTGACCGGGCGCAGTTCACCGGCGAGGCCAACCTCGCCCACGACCGCCAGGTTCGCCGGGACGACGAACCCGACCGCCGCCGACGCGATGGCGAGCGCCAGGGCGGCGTCGACACCGGGTTCGACCGCGGGTAGTCCCCCGGCCGTGGTCGCAAAGACGTCCGATCCACCAAGTTCAACCCCGCACCGGGCCTCGAGCACCGCGAGCAGCAGTGCGAGACGTTGGGACGAGACCTGGTGGGCGACCCGGCGGGGCGATCCCGTGCTCGAGGCGACGAGGGCTTGAATCTCGACCGAGAGCGATCGGCTGCCGTCGTTGGTGACGCTCCAGACGACCCCGGGCACGTCGAGTCCCGGGCCCGGCGGGTTGAGCGAGCCGTCGGGCAGCTCGCGTAGACCGTCGGCGACCATCTCAAAGAGGCCGACCTCACCCGTCGGCCCGAAGCGGTGCTTCAGCGCCCGAACGACGCGCAGCGACCCGTGTCGATCACCCTCGATGCGCAGCACCGTGTCCACCACGTGCTCCAACGCCCGTGGTCCGGCCAGCTCGCCGTCCTTCGTGACGTGTCCGATCAGCACCAGTGCGGTGTCGGTGGCCTTGGCCACCGCGCAGAGCCGCTCCGCGGCGGCGCGCACCTGATTCACCGATCCCGACGAGCCGCTGATCCCCTCGTCTCGCAACGCCGACACCGAGTCCACGACCACGAGCGTCGGCCGGTATCGTTCAATCACCTGCTCGGCCGTGGTGACGTCGTTCGTCGCCACCACTGCGAGGTCCGCCGGCACCGGTCCCAGCCGTCGCGCCCGGCGCGCCACCTGGGCCCCTGACTCCTCGGCCGCCACGAGCACCACGACCGAGCCCGCCATCGCGAGCGATCGCATGGCCTGAAGGGCGAGGGTGGACTTACCGACCCCGGGCTCGCCGAACAACAGGGTCGTCGAGCCGGCGACCAGCCCGCCGCCGAGCACCCGATCGAGCTCACCCACGCCGGTCGCCATGGTGAGCCCGTCGTCGATCTGAGCCGCCAGGATCGGTGTCGGGGTCGGCACCGCCGAGCGGCCACCGGGCGCGTTGCGTTCGGCCACGGCGTTCCACGCCCCGCACGACCCGCAGCGTCCGACCCAGCGAGCGCTGAGCGCCCCGCAACTCTCGCACACGAACTCAGATCGGGTCTTCACCCGACGAACGTTAGACGGCGACTGTCACGCCTCTGGTTCCGGCGCGACGTCCTCGAAGTCGACCGACGGCGGCAGGCCCTCGACCCCCTCGAACGTGAGCGTCGGGCCATCGGGGCCCTCGGTCGTGTCCACGACGATGGTCTGACCCGCGTGGAACTCCTTGAAGAGGATCTTCTCGCTGAGCACGTCTTCGACGTACTGCTGGACTGCGCGACGCAGTGGCCGTGCCCCGAGTTCGGGGTCGTAGCCCTTGTCCGCGAGGTAGCCCTGCGCCGCCGCCGATAACTCGAGGCCCAGCCCCTGCACCGACAACTGGTCACGCAGGCGCGTGATGAACAGCTGGGCGATCGCGATGACCTCGGGCTTGGTCAGCTCGTGGAAGACGATGGTCTCGTCGATGCGGTTGAGGAACTCGGGACGGAAGTGCGCCTTGAGGGCTTGGTTGACCTTCTCCTTCATGCGCTCGTGCGTCGCGAGGTCCGACACCTTGCCGAAGCCGATCGCGGCCTTGCGCAAGTCGGCGGTGCCCAGGTTGGAGGTCATGATCAAGATGGTGTTCTTGAAGTCGACCGCGCGACCCTGCGAATCCGTCAGGCGCCCGTCCTCGAGGATCTGCAACAAGGTGTTGAAGACGTCGGGGTGAGCCTTTTCGACTTCGTCGAAGAGCACGACGGAGAACGGCTTGCGTCGTACCGCCTCGGTCAACTGGCCGCCCTCGTCGTAGCCCACGTAGCCGGGAGGCGAGCCGACGAGTCGACTCACCGAGTGCTTCTCCATGTACTCGGACATGTCGAGTTGGATCAACGCGTCCTCGTCGTCAAAGAGGAACTCGGCCAGCGTCTTCGCGAGCTCGGTCTTGCCCACGCCAGTCGGGCCGAGGAAGATGAACGAGCCGCCGGGTCGCTTCGGGTCCTTCAGACCCGCGCGCGTACGGCGGATCGCGCGGCTGAGCGCCGTGATCGCCTCGTCCTGGCCGATGATGCGCTTGTGGAGCTCGTCCTCCATGCGCAGCAACTTGGACGTCTCCTCCTCGGTGAGCCGGTAGACCGGGATGCCGGTCCAGTTGGCGAGCACCTCAGCGATGGTGTCCTCGTCGACCAGGTCGAAGGTCGCGCCACCGGACGAGGCGACGGTCGCGTCGAGCTCGTCCTTCTTCGCCATGAGGTCACGCTCTTGCTCCTCGAGCGCCTTGGCTTGCTCGAGGGCACCGCGCTCCATGGCGGTCTCCTTGTCGGCGCGCACGCGTGCGATGTCCTCGTCGAACCGCTTGGCCGCCGGCGGGGCGTCCATCCGACGGATGCGCAGACGGCTACCGGCCTCGTCGATAAGGTCGATCGCCTTATCGGGCAAGAAGCGGTCCGCGATGTAGCGGTCAGCGAGATTGGCCGCCGCGATCAACGCCTGATCGGTGATCTTGACCGCGTGGAACTCCTCGTAGACCTCGCGCAGACCCTTCAAGATCTCGATGGTCATCGAGACCGAGGGCTGGTCGACCTTGACCGGCTGGAACCGGCGTTCGAGGGCGGCGTCCTTCTCGATGTGCTTGCGGTATTCGTCGATCGTCGTGGCTCCGACGGTCTGGAGCTCACCGCGTGCCAGCATCGGCTTGAGGATCGACGCCGCGTCGATCGCGCCTTCCGCGGCCCCGGCACCCACCAGGGTGTGGATCTCATCGATGAAGAGAATGATGTCACCGCGCGTGCGGATCTCCTTGAGCACCTTCTTCAACCGCTCCTCGAAGTCACCGCGGTAACGACTGCCCGCGACGAGCGCGCCGAGGTCCAAGGTGTAGAGCTGCTTGTCGGCGAGGGTCACGGGAACCTGGTTGGCGACGATCTTCTGGGCGAGGCCCTCGACGATCGCGGTCTTGCCGACGCCCGGCTCACCGATCAACACGGGGTTGTTCTTGGTGCGGCGCGACAGGACCTGCATGACGCGCTCGACTTCCTTCTCGCGCCCGACCAGTGGGTCGAGCTTGCCCTCGCGGGCGAACTGCGTGAGGTTGCGGCCGAACTGGTCGAGCACGGCTGAGCCGCCGGTCGCCTCGACGTCGCCCTTCTGGCCGCTCGAGGAGACGGTGGCGCCGGCCTCCTTGCCCGACTGACCCGACATCATCTGGATCACCTGAGTGCGGACCCGGGCCATATCGGCCCCGAGGTCGTTGAGGACCTGGGCGGCCACGCCGTCACCCTCGCGCACGAGGCCGAGCAGCATGTGCTCGGTGCCGATGTAGGAGTGACCCAACTGGAGCGCCTCGCGCAGCGAGAGCTCCAGGACCTTCTTCGCCCGAGGCGTGAAGGGTGGTGACCCGGGTGAGGGGTTCGAGTTCGTCCCGATAGCCTCTTCGACCTTCTCGCGCACCACGTCGAACGTGATCCCGAGGGCGTCCAGTGCCTTGGCGGCGACCCCTTCACCCTCGCGAATGAGGCCCAGGAGGATGTGCTCGGTCCCGATGAACGCGTGGTTCAGCTCGCGGGCTTCCTCTTGTGCCAGTACGAGAACTCGCCGGGCTCGATCTGTAAATCGTTCGAACAACGTTCATCCTTTATGCGCTGATAGGTAGCAGTGTACCGGTGACTCACGCGCGGGCGGCCTCGCCCGCCGACGACCCGCCATGGCTCATCTATTGTGGGAACGTGAATCCGCACGAGCGACTCCAATTGCCCCTGGTGGAGCGCGACCTAGAGCGTCTCGAAGCCCTGCTCGCCGAGTCGGTGGTGGTGGGAGACCCCTACCTGGACGCCGTCACGACGCACCTGATCTACGCCGGTGGCAAGCGCCTTCGCCCGATGCTCGCGATCGCTGCGGCCACCTTCGGGGAGCGCGAGGCATCCGAGGAGGACCTGCTCGGCGGGATCTCGCTCGAGCTGATGCACCTCGCGTCGCTCTACCACGACGACGTCATGGACGAAGCCGACGTGCGTCGAAACGTCGACAGCGTCAACGCCCGGTACGGCAACCTCGTCGCCATCGTCGCCGGTGACTACCTGATGGCCCGGTCGGCGGGCATCGCCGCCGACCTCGGCACCGACGTGGCGGGACTGATGGCGCGCACCCTCGCGTGGCTCACCCGCGGCCAGGTCTCCGAGGTGCGAACGGCCTTCTCCGTGGAGCGCACCGAGGACGACTACTTCGAGGCGATCGAGGGCAAGACCGGCTCGCTCATGGCCGCCAGTTGCCGCGTCGGCGCGATCACCGCCGACCACGAGCCCGCCCACACCGAGGCGCTCAGCGAGTTCGGCCGGTGCTTCGGGATGGTCTACCAGCTGCGCGACGACATCCTGGACGTCACCGCGGTGGACAACGAGCTGGGCAAACCGGCCGGCCAGGACCTCGCCGAGGGCATCTACAACCTGCCGACGCTCTACGCACTGCGCGACCCGTCGGTCGGTGACGAGCTCCGCTCGATCCTCGGTGCGGTCTTGAACGACGCCGACCGCGAACGCGCCCGCAAGCTCGTGGTCGCGACCGACGGGGTCGAGCGCACGGTCGCCGCGGCCCAGCGCTTCCTCGGACTGGCCCAGGAGTCACTCGCCACCCTGCCGAGCGAGGGCCTGCGGCGAGGCTTCGGCTCGCTCATCGAGTCACTCCTCGAGGACCTGCCCGCTCACTGACGATCCCACCGGCGTCTGATCGGGAAGCGCGGCCGCCCGCTCGGCGCGCACGCGTGACTCGGGCACCCGACGCAGCGTGAAGCCCCGACGCCGAGCGCGCTCGCGTCGCCGCACGGGTGGGGCCGAGGCGAACATCGGGGCCATCAGGTCCTGCATCGTGTAGAGGCCCGGCATCTTGCCCGCGAGACCAACCGCGGCGAAGCGCGCGCCGTCGCCGAAGGCCTCGCGCGAGATCGACTCGTGGCGCAGGCGCACCACCTGGTAGGGGAAGCCGAACAGGATCTCGTGCACGCCGATGATGCCACCGGCCCGCACGGACTTGATCTCTGACTCACAGACCTCGAGTGCCTCACAGATCAACTTGGCCGTGCCCGAGACGCCGTCCTTGAGTTTGAAGTGCTCCTCGAGGATCTCGATGTCGGCCTTCGGCGCGATCCGGCGAAGCGACTGGGCGGCGAGGATGAGGAAGTTGACACCGACGGTGATGTTGGGCGACCACAGCACCGCGCTGCTCTGGCTCAGTCGGCGCAACTTCTGCTGCTGAGCCTCGGAGTAGTGCGAGATCGCCGTCACCACGTTCACACGGCGCGCGGCGGCCGCGTCCAGGTAGTAGTCGAGCCCCTCCTCGGAGGAGAAGTCGATGATCACGTCGACGGGGTGGTCGTTGAGCAACTGCTGGGCGCCGATCTCGCCGGCCGTGACAATTACCGCAGGATCGTCGCATGGTATATCGAGGAATTCAGTAGCCGACTGGTGCGCCTTTACATCACTTTTCCGCACAACCCAGACGAGTTGCATCGTGGGGTCTTTCAGTAACACCGACGCGACCGGGACTCCGGTCTTACCGAATCCAATCAAACCGACTCGCATAGTAGGACTCCTTGAGTAGGTAATTGCGGGACGAACGGCCCCAGGCGAACGCTAGTTGAGGTCGGGAAAACAACCTTGGGAGAACCGTGGGAGATTCGTGAGAACTCCCTGTGAGAAACGCCCGAATTCAGTTGAATACGTCGTCGCTGATCACCGTTCGTGCGGCGCCGACACGTTCACCCTGCTCAGCCGTCAACGTCGTTTCACGAGCTCACATGCGGGTTTTGGGGGCTTCGTTACGCTCGTAGGGGCTTCAGCGTCGGGAACGCGATGACCTCACGGATATTCGACTCGTCGGTCATCAACATGACGAGCCGGTCGATGCCGACGCCGAGACCGGCGGTCGGCGGCAGCCCCCACTCCAGGGCCCGTACGTAGTCCTCGTCGATCCGCATCGCCTCGTCGTCGCCGGCCGCGGCGAGCCGGGCCTGCTCCTCGAATCGACTGCGCTGGTCGACGGGGTCGTTGAGCTCGCTGAAGCCGTTGGAGAGCTCGCGTCCCACGGCGTAGGACTCGAAACGCTCCGTGAGTTCGGGGTCGCGGCGATGGCGCCGCGCGAGCGGTGAGACCTCGACGGGGTGCTCGGTGACGAAGATCGGCTCCCACAACGACGACTCGGCCGCGGCCTCGAAGAGCTCGGCGAGACAGCGCCCCGCGCCCCATGAGTCGTGGACCTCGACGT
This sequence comes from Actinomycetes bacterium, assembly GCA_021837305.1. Taxonomy (GTDB): domain Bacteria; phylum Actinomycetota; class Acidimicrobiia; order Acidimicrobiales; family RAAP-2; genus RAAP-2. The sequence goes on along the minus strand of JAKBGV010000035.1, from coordinate 7,581 downwards.
CGCGCTCGACGAGCAGGTCAGCCAGCCGCGACCGCGGCGTGTGCACCGAGACCTCCTCGCCGACGGCCTCGCTGGCGAGCTCGGCCATCGGACGCCTCGGCCACGGGGTCGAAAAGGACAGCGGTCGACCCTGATAGGTCGTCTCGGTCGAGCCGAGCACGTCGATGGCGACGCCCGCGATGAGCTCCTCGGTGAAGGTCATCATGTCCTCGAAGTCCCAGTACGCCGCGTAGAGCTCGAGCATCGTGAACTCGGGGTTGTGCCGAGGGCTCACGCCCTCGTTGCGAAAGACCCGACCGAGCTCGAATACTCGCTCGAAGCCGCCCACCACGAGCCGCTTGAGCCACAACTCCGGCGCGATGCGCAGGTAGAACTCGCTGTCGAGCGCGTTGTGGTACGTGGTGAAGGGTCGGGCTGCGGCGCCCGTCGCGATGGGGTTGAGGATCGGCGTCTCAACCTCCATGAAGTTGGCCGCCCAGCAGCGCTCGCGCACCGCGCGCACCACCTCGCTGCGTCGCGCCAGGGTCGTGCGAGACTTCTCGTTCGCCCACAGGTCGGCCTCGCGGTGGCGGTAGCGCAGGTCGAAGTCGGCGATGCCGGCCCACTTGTCGCCGAAGTTGTGTTGGGCGACCGCGAGGGTCGTCCACGAGCCGACCTTGACCGACAGCTCACCGCGCTTGGTGCGCACGATCTCACCGGCGACGCCGACCCAGTCACCGAGATGGAGTTTCACGAACTCGTCGAAACCCTCGGTCACCGCGGCGAGCGCGAAGAGCTGGATCTCACCGGTGGAGTCGCGCATGGTCGCGAAGGCGAGCTTGCCCTGCGTGCGCAGCAGCATGACGCGCCCGGCCACGTGGACCGTCACGCCAGACTCCTCGCCGTCGATGAGATGGTCCCACGCCTGTTGCAAGTCGCCCGCGTAGGCGTTGTGGGCGAATGAATACGGTGTGGTCACGACTGGTCTCCCGAATGATTCCGTTCATGTACGATACGCAATCCGTGCAGGGTCAACCACGGCTCGACGTACTGGACCAGCTTCGTGTGCGGCGCGATCAAGCCCGCGAGACCTCCCGTCGCGATGACCGTCGCCTCGCCGAGCTCCTCGAGGATGCGCTCAGTGACCCCGTCGACCTGGGCGGCGAACCCGTAGAGGACACCCGATTGGATCGACTCCACGGTCGAACGGCCGATGACCGAACGCGGCGCGATCAGCTCGACCGAACGCAACGCGGAGGCCTCGGTGTAGAGCGCCTCGAGGGAGATCGCGACACCGGGGGCGATGGCGCCACCGAGGTACTCGCCCTTGGCGCTGATCGCGTCGAAGGTGGTGGCGGTGCCCATGTCGACGACCACCGCCGCGCCCGGGTAGAGGTCGTAGGCACCCACCGAGTTGGCGATGCGGTCAGCGCCGACCTCGCGGGGGTTCTCGTAGAGGATCGCCATGCCCGACTTGGTGCCCGGACCGAGCACCGTGATCGGTAGCGACGCGAACCACCGGTTGGCCATCCGTCGTAACTGGGTCGAGACCGTGGGCACCGAGGACGAGATCGCGATCGCGCTGACCGTCTCGCGCAGGTCCAGACCCTCGAGGTCCAGGAGTTGCGTGAGCACCATCGCGTGCTCGTCGGGGGTCCGCTCCACGATCGTCGACAGCCGCCAGTGATACGCGAGACCCCGCTCGTCCGAGGCTCTCGCGAAACCCATCGCGTCGGCGGTGTCCGGGCCGGGCTTGCCGAACAGCCCAATGACGGTCTCGGTGTTGCCCACGTCCATAGCCAGAAGCATCAGCGCCCCCTCCCCAGTTCGACCGCACGGTTGTCGAGTAGTCGCACGCCGTCGACCACGCCGGCGACCAGTGCGCGGCCCGGCCCCGTGGCCCCGTCGTCGAGTGGCTGGAGCGTCGCCGGGTCCACGACCTCGGCGTAGGCGACGGCCACGTCAGCGGCCTCCATCGTCGCGCGCATCAGCGCGCGCATCACGCTCGCGGGTCCGTCGAGCTCGCTCGCGAGCGTGAGCGCCCGATTGAGCGCCAGCGCGCGAGTGCGCGCGTGCTCGTCGAGGCGCACGTTACGACTCGACAGGGCGAGCCCGTCGTCGTCGCGCACGATCGGGCAACCGACCACCTCGACGTCCAGGCCCAGGTCGAGCACCATCCGGCGCACGACCGCGAGCTGCTGGAAGTCCTTCTCCCCGAAGTAGATCCGTGACGGCCCCGTCACGATCGCCAGCTTCGCCACCACGCTCGCGACGCCGTCGAAGTGTCCCGGCCGCCCGGCACCCTCGAGGACGTCGCCGAGCCCCGCCACGGACACCGTGGTCGGCGTCGGTTCGGGGTAGGCCGGCCACATCTCGGCCATCGTCGGCTCGACGAGTGCGTCGACACCGATGGACTCGGCGAGGTCACGGTCGGCCTCGGGCGTGCGCGGGTAGGCGCGTAGGTCGTTGGGGTCGTTGAACTGGCGAGGGTTGACGAAGATCGTCATGATGACGTAATCGCCATTCGCGCGAGCCGCCTCGACCAGTGACTGGTGTCCGCGATGCAGCGCACCCATGGTCGGGACCAGGCCGACCCGACGGGCGGCGGCGCGCTGGTCCTCTGCCAGTCGTCGCCACTGCTCGATGTCGACGACTCGACGCATCAGGCGAGCGAACGCGATCGACGCTCCGCCACGTCAAAGGCCACCTGGGCGAGCGCCACGTAGGTCGCTCGCTCGCTCGCGGGGATGGCGCTGAGGTGGGCGTCGATCGTCGCCAGGTCGCCACGCGAGGCCGGACCGGTGAGGGCCCGTTCCACCCCGCGTTCGGCGACGTCCTCGAGCGCCATGCGCGCGAGCGGCAGGAAGTCCTCGAGGCTGAGTCCCGCGTGCTCGGCGAGGCGCTCGACGTGCGCGAGCAGCGCGACGAGGTGGTTCGCCGCCACGGTCGCCGTCGCGTGGTAGGCGGTGCGCTGCTCGTCGCTCAAGTTGAGCGCGCGACCACGCAGCGACGTCACCAGTTCGCGCACGAGCGGATCACCCGCCACCGCGAAGGTGGCGCCGACGAGCCGGTGGGCCCCCACGTCGTCGCTCGGCATGGTGATGAGTGGGTGGATCGACGCGACGCGCGGGTGCGGCGCGAGTACCGCGAGTGAACGCGAGCCGGCCACGTGCGCGACGACGCGCGTGGACTCGACCGGCAGTCCTGCGGCGATGGTGGCGATGGTGTCGTCGGGCACCGCGAGCAGGACGAGGTCGACCGAACCGATGCGCTCGAGTTCGTCGTGGTGCACCAACTCCACGCGGTGTCCGCAGCGCGCGAGCGCCGCGAAGAAGGACGTGCCGGCTCGCCCGGCCCCAACGATGGCGATTCTCATCTCTGCTCCGTTCCGGCCCCGAGGGTGCCGTTCGGTTACTGCAACATCTCGAGTGTATCGAGTACCACGACCCGTCCCGTCGCGTGCTCGACGTCGAACTCGCTGATGAGTTCGGGCGCCAGCTCGCGCCACGGCACGACCACGAAGGCCCGTTCCATCGCTCGCGGGTGGGGCACCGTGAGGCGCGGGTCGGCACTCGTGAAGTCCTCGACCCAGAGCACGTCCACGTCGAGCGTGCGCGGCCCCCAGCGGACGTCACGGGTGCGCTCGCGCAGCGTCTCAGCCCGCTGGGCGCGCTCGAGCAAGGCCCACGGGCTCGCCTCGGTCACGAGCTCCATCACGAGGTTCCAGAAGTCGTCCTGGGCCACGCCGCCGACGGGCTCGGTCTCATAGACCCGCGACAGCCGGTAGGGGTCGGTCCCCGCGACGATTCCCACACCCGCTCGAAGATGCTCGGCCCGGTCGCCCACGTTCGAGCCGAACGACAGGAACACCCGCACGTCAGCGCCGAACGGTGGTGCGCACGCCGATCGTCGCCACGTCCTCGGGCACCGGTGGACGCAACTTTCGCGCCGTGACCGTCACCGCCTCGATCGCCTCGTCGGCGGCCAGCACCTCGCGCGCGACACGATAGACGAGGGTCTCGAGGAGCAAGAAGCGTCCCTCGGTGGCGATGCGACCGGCCAGGCTCAGGACGTCGGCGTAGTTGGTGGTCTCGGCCAGGTCGTCGCTCATCGCCGCGGCCTCGATCGGGCGCTCGAGGTCGACGTCGATCTCGATTGGCTGGGCGCGATCGCGCTCCTCGGCGAGTACCCCGACGATCACCGCGCAGCGGAACCCCCGGATCTCGATGTGGTCGCTCACGTCCGCTCCGGGAGGTCGATGAGCACGGAACGTCCGTCGGGCCCGATGGATCGACGGAACAGCGCTTCGACGAGCGCGATCGAGGCGGGCACCGAGGCGACGCGCTTGGACCAGACGAGATAGCCGGCGACGACCCCGAGTAGACGGTCGGACACGTCGTCGCCGTGGAGCAAGACGACCACGCCCGCGGCCATGGACTCGGCGAGGTCTCGGTAACAGGCGCCGAGTACGTCTCGCTGTTGCGGACCGCCGCGCAGGGCGTAGTGGGCGGCCGTCATGCCCTGTTCGAGGTAGTTGTTGAGGTTCTGCATCACGGGCAGGATCGAGATGATCCGCGTGAAGCCCTGGTGTCGCAGCCACAGCAGTTCCTCGTCGCGCCGCACGCGCCGATGGACCGCGGTCGAGCCGCCCGGGCGTTCGGAGACCGCGAGGATGCCGCGAAAGACCCACGTGAAGTTCCGCGGTTCGATGCCGACGGCCCACTTGCCCCTCACGGCCCCACCTCATCGATCGGACGGGTCACCACATCACGCAGTTGCACGGTCGCGGCCACGTCGTGGACGCGCACGAGGTCAGCCCCGCAGAGCATCGCCCACGCCGCACTCGCGAGCGAGCCCTCCAGCCGCTCCTCGACCCCGAGCGGCGGGTCCGCGAGATCGCCGAGGAACCGCTTGCGACTCGTGCCGACCAGGACCTGCGCGTCGTAGCGGTGGGCGAGGTCGACGAATCGCTCGAGGTTCGCGAGCAGGGCCCAATTGTGATCAGCGGTCTTACCGAAGCCGATGCCGGGGTCGAGCCACAGTCGCTCGACCCGCGCGGCGCGGGCTCGACGCGCCTCGCCCTCGAGGAAGGCGTAGACCTCTTCTACGACGTCGTCGTAGTGCGGGGCCACCTGCATCGTGGTCGGTGTGCCCTGGGCGTGCATCGCGACGTAGCCGACCCCGAGCTCGGCGGCGACCTCGAGCAGGGAACTCGAGACGTCGTTGATCACCACGGCGCCCGCCGCGACCGCGGCGCGCGCGACGACCTCCTTGGTCGTGTCCACCGAGACCGGTCCGTAGGCCGCGAGCTGCTCGACGACCGGGACGACCCGCGCGAGCTCCTCGTCAGCCGAGACCGGGGTCGACCCGGGACGCGTCGACTCGCCACCCACGTCCACTGCGTCACACCCCAATTCGAAGAAGCTGCGCCCGCGGGCCACGGCATCCAACGGGACCGCCGTGCGCGATTCGGGGAAGAAGGAGTCAGGAGTGACGTTGACGATGCCCAGGACACCCGGTCCTAGTGCCACGTCGACCGCCGTTGATGAATGTACTGCAGGGCTTCGGCGCGGTACGCCGGGTCGTCGCGAAAGACCCCGCGCACGGCCGAGGTCACCGTGGTGACCCCCGACTTCTTCACGCCGCGCATCGAGAGGCAGAAGTGCTCGGCCTCGAGCACGACGATCGAACCGCGCGGGGTCAGCTCACGCTCCATCGCCTCGACGATCTGGGTGGTCATGCGCTCTTGCACCTGGAGGCGGCGCGCGTAGCCCTCGACCAGGCGGGCCATCTTGGACAGTCCGGTGATCCGCCCGTCGGCGCCGGGCAGGTAGGCGACGTGGGCGTGGCCGATGAAGGGGACCAGGTGGTGCTCGCACAACGACGTGAAGGGGATGTCGCGCACCATCACGATCTCGTCGTGGGCGGCTTCGAAGGTGACGCGCAGGTGCTCGCCGGGGTCGGCCTCGAGTCCCTCGAAGAGTTCGACGTACATGTCCGACACTCGCCGGGGCGTCTCGAGCAGGCCCTCGCGGGTCGGGTCCTCGCCGATCGCCTCGAGCAGTTCTCGCACCAGGGCCTCCACGCGCGGGCGATCGACCACGTTCAGGCCTCGCCGACGTAGGTGTAGATGCCGTCGAGGTTGCGATACCGCTCGCCCACGTCGAGTCCGTAGCCCACGACGAAGGCGGGGCCAATGGAGAAGCCGATGTACTTGAGGTCCTGCTCGACGCGCTGCTCGCCCTCCTTTAACAGCAGCGCACAGACCTCGAGGCTCGCCGGGCTGCGGGCGCCGAGGTATTGACGCAGGTAGTTGAGGGTGAGTCCCGAATCCACGACGTCCTCGACGATGAGCACGTCGCGCCCCGCGATGTCGACGTCGAGGTCCTTCACGATGCGCACCACGCCGCTCGTCTTGGTCGCGGCCCCGTAGCTCGACACCGCCATGAACTCGACCTCGACGGGCAGTTCGATGGTGCGCATCAGGTCGGACATGAAATTGATCGCGCCCTTCAACACGCAGACCAGCAGCGGCGGATGACCGTCGTAGTCACGCGAGATCTCTCGGCCGAGCTCAGCGATCCGCTCACGCAGGTCGGCCGCGGACACGACGACCTCACCGAGGTCGTGCGCCGCCCAGTGGGCGGTAAATGCCGTGTCGTCGTGCGGGCCCATGCATGGCCAGCGTAGTTGACTACCCGAGTCGTAGGAACTGGTGTCGTCGGCTCACACGACGACCACCCGTCAGCTCCGCTGCGGTGGCGTCACCGTCGACGACGCGGATGACCCGCTCGACCTCAGCCGCGCTCGGCGGGTGGGCTTCGTTACCGTCGCGCAGTCGTTCGCGTAGCCACCGGCGCAACCGCGCGCGCGGCCAGGCGTGCAGTTCACGGCAGTCGACTTCGTCGAGTGGGCGCCCGTCGAGCGCTGCGAGCTCGTCGAGCCACCGACGTTCGTCGTAGACCAGACCCGCCTGGCGCGCGATGATCGGCACGACGTCGCGTCCGGCGATGTCGTTGGCGAGCGGCACCAGCTCGTGGCGCACCCGGTTACGCCAGAAGGCCGGGCTGTCGTTGGTCTCGTCGTGCCGGGCCTCGATCCCGCGCCCGGCGACGTAGGCGTGCAGGTCGTATCGTCGCACCGCACGCAGCGGCTTGGTCGGGTCCCCTACCATCGGCGAGAGTCCGTCCACACCCGCGCCGCGCAACAGGTTGAGCAGCACCGTCTCGGCCAGGTCGTCCATCGTGTGCCCGGTCATGACCCCCGGCGGCAGCGCGCCGCGCCGGTGCGCGCGGGCCCTCGCCTCGAGGTTGGGTCCCGGCGCCACCTCGACGTCGTGGACGACGACCGCGACCTCGAGGGTCTTGGCGAGGTCCTCGACGAACCGCGCGTCCTGGCCACTCGCCGCACGCAGGTGGTGGTCGACGTGGTGCACCGTCACCGCGAGACCGGCGTCGATGGCGAGCAGCAGGAGACCCACCGAGTCGGGGCCCCCGGACACCGCGAGGTCCACCGCGGTGCCCGCCGGCGGGAAGTGGCAGACGGCGAGCAGCGAAACCGCGTCGGAGGTCACGCCCCGAGACTAGGCACTCACCGCGAGCG
>JAKBGV010000004.1 GCA_021837305.1 Actinomycetes bacterium | reverse complement strand
GCGCCGCGGTGAAGAAGGGTGACGTGGTGCGCTGCGTCGTCGTTCGCACCGCCAAGGAGAAGCGTCGTCCCGACGGCTCCTACATCAAGTTCGACGAGAACGCGGCCGTGCTGATCAACGACCAGCTCCAGCCACGCGGCACCCGTATCTTCGGGCCCGTCGGCCGTGAACTGCGCGACAAGAAGTTCATGCGAATCATTTCGCTGGCGCCGGAGGTGTTGTAATGAGGATTCGTAAGGGTGACGACGTGCTCGTCATCGCCGGGAAGTTCCGCGGCGAGCGGGCCATGGTCGAAGAGGCCAAGCCCCAGAGCGACAAGGTCGTGCTCGACGGGCTGAACATCGCCAAGCGGCACACCAAGCAGACCGGCGCCATGATGCAGGCCGGGATCATCGACAAGGTGATGCCGATGCACGTGTCCAACGTCGCGCTGTGGTGCGACGGTCACAAGGGGCCCGCCAAGGTCCGGTACGCCGAGGTAGACGGCACCAAGGTGCGCGTCTGCCGTAAGTGTGGGGAGGCGCTGTGAGCGTACGTCCACGTCTCAAAACCCGTTACGACGAGGAGATCCGCGCGGCGTTGCAGACCGAGTTGGGTCTCGCCAACGTCATGCAGGTGCCGCGTCTGGAGAAGATCGTGCTCAACTCGGGCGTCGGTCGCGCGACCCAGCAGGCCTCGCTGCTCGAGGGCGCCCAGCGCGACCTCGAGCTCATCACGGGCCAGAAGCCGATCGTGACCCGGGCGAAGAAGTCCATCGCGAGCTTCAAGCTCCGTGAGACCCAGCCGATCGGCGTCAAGGTGACCCTGCGCGGCGACCGTGCGTGGGAGTTCTTCGACCGGCTCATCAGCCTCGCGATCCCGCGCATCCGTGACTTCCGCGGCCTGTCGCCGAAGTCCTTCGACGGGCACGGGAACTACACCTTTGGTATCAACGACCAGTTGATCTTCCCCGAGATCGACTACGACAAGATCGATGCGCCACGTGGATTCGACATCACGATCGTCACCACGGCCGCGACCGACGAGCAAGGTCGCGCATTCCTGCGCGCCTACGGCTTCCCCTTCAAGCAGGAGACTCGATAGACATGGCCAAGAAGTCCCTTCGAATCAAGCAGCAGCAGACCCCCAAGTTCTCGACGCGCGCCTACACGCGCTGCGAGCGCTGCGGCCGGCCGCGCTCGGTGTACCGCAAGTTTGGACTCTGCCGCATCTGCCTGCGCCAAATGGTGCACGCGGGTGAAGTGCCGGGTGTCACCAAGGCGAGTTGGTAGGAGATCTCATGACGATGACCGACCCGATCGCCGACATGCTCACGCGTATTCGCAACGCGAACGCGGCCATGTTCGACCACGTATCCATGCCGAGCTCGAAGTTGAAGGAGAACCTCGCCACGCTGCTCCAGCGCGAGGGGTTCATCAACAGCTTCACGGTGACCCGTACCGAGGGTAAGCCCGGTGCCACGTTGCGCATCGAGCTGAAGTACTCGGCCGACCGCCAGAAGACCATCGTGGGCTTGAAGCGAGTCTCCAAGCCCGGTCTGCGTATCTACAAGAAGTCCGACCAGATGCCCAAGGTGCTCGGTGGCGTGGGCGTGGCCGTCGTCTCGACGAGCCACGGCCTCATGACCGACCGCGAAGCGCGCAAGGCCAAGCTGGGCGGCGAGGTGCTGTGTTATGTCTGGTAACCAGCCCGTGATTCACCAGGAGGAAGCTCATGTCGCGCATCGGTCGTAACCCGATCACGGTCCCCTCGACGGTCACCGTCGACGTGGTCGACAGCGTGGTGACGGTCGCCGGCCCCAACGGGACGATGTCGCGCACGCTGCCCGACGGGATCACGATCACCCGCGAGGGGGACGTGCTCGCCGTCGAGCGTCGCAACGACGAGACCCAGTACCGTGCCCTGCACGGCCTGACCCGCACGCTCGTGGCCAACATGGTCGTCGGCGTGACGACGGGCTGGACCAAGGAGCTCGAGATCATCGGCGTGGGCTACCGCGCCGCCGCGTCCGGGGCTGACGCGCTGGACCTGTCACTCGGCTTCAGCCACCCCGTCAAGTTCACCGCGCCCAAGGGGGTCACCTTCGAGGTGCCCTCGCCGACCCGCGTGGTCGTCAAGGGCGCCGACAAGGAGGTCGTGGGCCAGGTGGCCGCGACCATCCGCAAGATTCGTAAGCCCGAGCCCTACAAGGGCAAGGGTGTGCGCTACCTCGGTGAGAAGGTTCTGCGCAAGGCTGGAAAGGCGGCGAAGTAATGGCCCGTACGACTCGTGAACTCCGCCTGCGCCGCCACCGGCGGCTGCGTAAGCACCTGGCCGGCACGGCCGAACGCCCGCGCGTGGCGGTGAGCCGTTCCAACCGGCACATCTCCGCCCAGATCATCGACGACGAGGCGGGCCGCACGCTCGCCGCGGCCTCGTCGGTCGAGGCCTCGCTGCGCAGCGTCTCGGGTGGCAACATCGAGGGCGCCAAGGCCGTTGCGGCGGTGCTCGCCGAGCGCGCCCAGGCCGCCAACATCACCGCCGTGGTCTTTGACCGCGGGGGATTCGACTACCACGGGCGCGTCGCCGCCTTCGCCGACGCGCTGCGTCAGGCCGGACTGGAGTTCTAATGGATCTGGAACAGTACGAAGAGCGGACCATCAAGGTCAACCGCGTGTCCAAGGTCGTCAAGGGTGGTCGTCGGTTCTCCTTCACCGCCCTCATGGTCATCGGCGACGGTAACGGCCGCGTGGGTCTCGGCTACGGCAAGGCCAAGGAAGCCGGTCTCGCCGTGCAGAAGGGGCTCGAGGAGGCTCGAAAGAACATCTTCGAGGTGCCCCTCGCCGGCTCCACCATCGTCTACCCGGTCATCGGCAGCTCCGGCGCCGGTCGGGTGCTCATGAAGCCCGCCGCACCCGGTACCGGCGTCATCGCCGGTGGTGCCGCGCGCGCCATCCTCGAGATGGCGGGCGTGAAGGACATCATCGCCAAGTCGTTGGGCTCGTCCAACGGCATCAACGTCGCCCACGCGACGATCGAGGGGCTCAAGCAGTTGCGCCGCCCCGAGCTCATCGCGTCCCAGCGGGGCCGCGCCCTGGACGAGGTCATCCCCTCGGGGACGCTTCGCGCCTACCGCGAACGCCAGCGCGAGGGTGACCTGTTCAAGACGGAGACCACGCATGGCTAAGTTGAAGGTGACCCAAGTCCGATCGTCGATCGCCACCAAGCCCAAGCACCGCGGCACGCTGCGCGCGCTCGGGCTGCGCGGCATCGGCCAGTCCAACGTGCTGCCCGACCGTCCCGAGATCCATGGGATGATCGCCCGGGTGCCGCACCTGATCACCGTGGAAGAGGTGGCTGAATGAAGTTGCACGATCTCAAGGCCCCCGCCGGCTCCAAGCACCGCAAGAAGATCGTCGGTCGTGGTATCGGCGGACACGGCGGCAAGACCGCCGGTCGCGGCACCAAGGGTCAGAAGGCCCGCCGTCAGATCCCCGCCGGCTTCGAGGGTGGTCAGTTGCCCCTGATGCAGCGCATCCCGAAGCTGAAGGGCTTCACGAACCCGTTCCGCGTGGAGTACACGCCGGTCAACCTCGACGCGATCACCGCGCTCGGGGCCGACGTCGTCACCCCCGAGGTGCTCGTCGCCCACGGGCTCGTTCGCAAGAACGACCTCGTCAAGGTGCTCGGGCGCGGCTCGCTCGACAAGGCGGTCACGATCTCGGCGCACGGCTTCTCGGCGTCGGCGCGAAGCGCCATCGAGGCGGCCGGTGGCAGCGTCACCGTCTTGGACAAGCCCTTCGCGGTCCGTCCGCCGGCCTCCGGCAACCAGCACCAGAACCGCTAGGGCGTCGCCGTGCTGCGTCGACTCGCGAACATCTTTCGCGTACCGGACCTTCGCAACAAGGTCATCTTCACGATCGCGATCATCTGTCTCTACCAGCTCGGCGCCAACCTGCCCATACCCGGTGTCAGCTGGTCCCAGGTCCAGGTGCTCCAGTCCAAGGCCGGCGCGTCGGGCGTGCTCGGCTTCTTGAACCTGTTCAGCGGCGGGGCGCTCACGCGCCTCGCGGTCTTCGGCCTCGGGGTCATGCCCTACATCACGAGCTCCATCGTGATCCAGCTGCTCACCACGGTCATCCCCAAGCTGACCGAGTGGCGCGACCAGGGCGCGGTGGGCGAGAAGCGCATCACCCAGACGACCCGGTACCTGACCATCGGTCTGGCGCTCTTGCAGTCGACGGGTCTGATCTACGCCTTCCACGGCCACGACCAGGCGCTGCTGGGCTTCAACATCGACCTCATCCCCAAGTTCAACCTGTGGCTGGGCCTGTTCATGGTGGCCATCATGACCGCCGGGACGGCCTTCGTGATGTGGCTCGCCGAGCTCATCACCCAGCGCGGGGTCGGCCAGGGGATGAGCCTGTTGATCTTCGCGAACGTCGTCGCGGGGCTGCCCTCGGGCGGCCGCGCCGTCTACGCCGAGGGTGGGCCGGTGAAGTTCTACACCATCGTGGTCATCTCGATCGCGCTGCTCGTGCTCATCGTCTTCATGGACAACGGTCAGCGACGCATCCCCGTGACCTTCGCGCGACGGGTCGTGGGGCGTAAGGAGATGGGCGGCAACTCGACCTACATCCCCTTGAAGGTCAACCAGTCCGGCGTGATCCCGATCATCTTCGCCTCGTCGGTGCTCTACATCCCGGTCCTGCTCTCCAACGTGGTGCCCTGGACGGGCTTCCAGCACTTCGTGAACTCGTCGCTCCAGCCGACCAGCTTCTTCTACATCCTCTCGGACTTCGCGCTCATCTTGGCCTTCACGTTCTTCTACGTGTACATCGCCTTCGAGCCCCACCAGCAGGCCGAGCTGTTGCGCCAGCAGGGTGGTTTCGTGCCCGGCATCCGTCCGGGTCTGCCGACCGAGAAGTACTTCGCCAAGATGCTCTCGCGCATCACGACGGTCGGCGCGGTCTTCCTCGCCGGCGTCGCGGTCGTGCCCGCGGTCCTGATGGCGTTGTGGCACATCAACCGCTTCCCCTACTACGGCACCACCCTGCTGATCGCCGTGGGCGTCGCCCTGGAGACGATGCGCCAGATCGACAGCCAGTTGATGATGCGCAACTACGAAGGGTTCCTCAAGCGCTGACATGGGCCGGCTGATCCTCGTCGTCCTGGGTAAACAGGGAGCCGGAAAGGGCACCCAGTGCAAGCGGCTGGCCGAGCGCTACTCGATTCCGCACGTCTCGACCGGGGACATGCTGCGCGCCGCCGTCAAGGCCGGCACACCCGTCGGACGTGACGTCGCCGCCGTGCTCGAGGCCGGGGCGCTGGTCTCGGACGACCTCGTCAACCGGCTGGTCGAGGAGCGCTTCACCCAGCCCGACGCGGCCGGCGGCGCCCTGCTCGACGGCTTCCCGCGCACCTTCGCCCAGGCCGAGGCCCTCGAGGCCATCCTCGGCGAGGACGGCGTCAAGCTCTGCGTGAACCTCGACGTGCCCGTCGAGCTGGTGACCCAGCGGCTCTCGGCGCGACGGGTCTGTGTGGACTGCGGGGCGATCTACACCGACACCGACCCCGAGGCCGTGTCCGCGGTGTGCTCGGTCTGCGGGGGCCAGGTGGTCCAACGCGCCGACGACCAGCCCGAGGCCATCCGCAGCCGCCTCGAGGTCTACGAGCGCGACACCGCGCCGCTGCTCGACTTCTACCGCGAACGCGGCCTGCTCGTGAGCGTGGACGGTTCGCGCGCGCCCGACGACGTCACGGCCGACATCGTCGCGGTGATCGGCGAACGGCTGTCGCGGTGAGGCGTTCGCCCGACGAGCTGGCCAAGATGCGACGGGCCGGCCGGGTCGTCGCCGAGATCCACGAGGCCACCCGCGCCGCCATCCGCCCGGGGGTGACCACGGCCGAACTCAACGAGGTCGCCGCCGCCGTGCTCGAGAAGCGCCACGCCCGCTCGAACTTCCTCGGCTACCACGGCTTCCCCGCGGTGATCTGCACCAGTCCGAACGACATGATCGTCCACGGGATCCCCGGTGACGTCGTGCTGCACGAGGGCGACATCATCTCGGTGGACTGCGGCGCCATCATCGAGGGCTACCACGGCGACGCCGCCTACACGACCGGCGTCGGCGAGATCAGCGCCGAGGCGAAGCGCCTCATCGAGGTGACCGAGCGCTCGCTGTGGGCCGGCATCGACCAGCTGGTGGTCGGCAACCGGCTCCACGAGGTGGGCCGGGCGGTCCAGCGGGTCGCCGAGGCCGCCGGCTACGGCGTGGTGCGCGAGTACGTCGGCCACGCGATCGGCACGGCGATGCACGAGAGCCCCCAGGTGCCCAACTACTGGCCCGGTACCCCCGGTCCCACCCTCAAGTCCGGCATGGTCTTCGCCGTCGAGCCGATGGTCAACGTCGGCTCCTATGACACTTACATGCTCGACGACGGCTGGAGCGTGATGACCGCCGACGGGTCGCTGTCGGCGCACTTCGAGCACACCATCGCGGTGACCGACGACGGACCCGAGGTCTTCACCGTCCTTTAGAGCGACGAGTCGAGGGCGCGGCCGAGCCGCGTCATCGCCGCCGGCGTTCGCGCACCCCACCAGAACAGGTCCCGACCGTCCACGAAGCGCACCGGCGCCACGGTCTCGAGCTCGGCGCGGTGCCGTTTCGAAAACGGGTAGGGCTCACTCGGGGCGAGCACGAGCTCGGGGCGGGCCCGGGCCATCGCGGCGAGCTCGAGGTGGGGGTAGGGGCCGGCGTCAGCGAGGACGTTCTCGTAGCCGAGGTGGGCGAGCAGCGACGTCGCGTAGGTGGGCGCGCCGAGGGCGATCCAGGGTCGGCGCCAGATGGGCACCACGACGCGACGCGCGAGCGATCGGCGTGGCGGGAATCGCGGCGGAACCCAGTCGTGGCCGAGCACGTCGGCGAGCGCGCCGAGCTCGCGCTCGACGTCCCCGAGGTCGCGCACGGCGCACGCGTGCACGCGCAGCCCCCGCTCGACGAGGGCCTCGTAGTCCTCGCGTCGGTTCTCCTCCTCGTCGAGCACGACGAGGTCGGGTGCGAGGGCGACGATCGCTTCGAGGTCGGGGTCCTTCGTCCCCCCGACGCGCGTGACGCCCGCCAGGTCACAGAACCGGGTCACCGCGACCGGCCGCAGCCCCCACGAATCGAGGGTCTCGCTCAGCGAGGGGACCAGGCTGACGACGCGCACCTAGGGCTCGGGGTGGGCCCGGTCGTGGTAGCGCTGGGCGAAGAGCGCGGCCTCGGTGCGACGCTGGAAGCCGAGCTTGGCGAGCAGGTTCGACACGTAGTTCTTCACGGTCTTCTCGGCGAGGAACATCTCGGCGGCGATCTCGCGGTTGGAGAGGCCCTCACTCAGCAGTTCGAGGATCCGGCGCTCCTGGTGGCTCAGGCTCTCGAGGCGGATGTCCTCGGTGATCTGGCGGCGCAGGCGCTCGCGCGCCCGCTCGATCTGGTCGGGGCTGAGCAGCATCTCGCCGGTGGCGACGCGGCGGATCGAATCCACCAGGTCGTCGCCTCGCACGTTCTTCAAGACGTAGCCCTTGGCCCCGGCGAGCACCGAGGCCGACATCGCCTCGTTGTCGGCGAAGGAGGTGAGCATCAGGCACGCGAGGTCCACGCGACGCTCGCGCAGGGTCCGACAGAGGTCGACCCCGCTCCCGTCGGGCAGGCGCACGTCCAACACGGCCACGTCGATGGCGTCCACGTCGACCGCCTCGGCCTCCTCGATGGAGGCCGCTTCGGCCACGACCGTGAGGTCCTCGTGGGCCTCGAGCAGCTCGCGCAGGCCCCGGCGCACGATCTCGTGGTCGTCCACGAGCAGCAGCCGGATCACGTCAGTCCAGACAGTGAGCGGTCCATCGCACTAGTGTGCCACGTCCCGGTCCCGATTCGAACGTGCAGTCGCCGCCGAGCTCGCGCGCCCGGCTGCGCAGGTTGCGTAGTCCCCGCCCCGGTCCGACGGGGGCGTTGAAGCCGACGCCGTTGTCGCGCACGCTCAGCACGAGCATCGAACCCTCGAGGGCGAGCGAGACGTCGGCCTCGCTCGCGTGGGCGTGGCGCGCGACGTTCGAGAG
This sequence comes from Actinomycetes bacterium, assembly GCA_021837305.1. Classification (GTDB taxonomy): domain Bacteria; phylum Actinomycetota; class Acidimicrobiia; order Acidimicrobiales; family RAAP-2; genus RAAP-2. The sequence goes on along the minus strand of JAKBGV010000004.1, from coordinate 50,181 downwards.
GGCCTCGCGCAGCGCCTGAACGGCGTGGCGGGCACAGCGCGTCGAGACCTCGAGTTCGGCCTCGAGGGGCAGGCGCAGCGTGACCTTGATACCGAGGCGCGTGGCGACCTCGTCGGACATCGCGCGCAGGCGCCGGACGAGGTTCGTCGCGTCCACGTCGTCCTGGTCGATCTCGAAGATCGTGGTGCGGATCTCGTGGATCGTGGTGTCGAGCTCGTCCACGGCACGATTGATCCGGTCCCGGTCGGCCGGCTCGAGGGCGGAGCCGAGCGTGATCTGCAGGGCGAGCCCGACCCCGAAGAGCCGTTGGATCACCGTGTCGTGCAGGTCGCGCGCGAGTCGCTCTCGCTCCTCGCTGAGGGTCAGCTCGCGCAGGTGGTGGCGCAACGTCGCCTGGTCGATCACGAGACCCGCCGCGCGGCCGAAAGCCTCGACGAGGATCTCGTCGTCCTCGGTGAAGGCCCGCCCGTCGGTGCGATCGGTCAGGTAGAGGTTGCCAAAGACGTGGCCGTCGCCGCTCATGACCGGCACGCCGAGGAAGTTGGACATCACCGGGTGGTTCTCGGGGAAGCCGGCCGCACCGCGGTGGTGGGCGAGGTCCTGCACGCGCACCGGCGCTCCGCCGAGGATCGTCTCGCCGAGCACGCCGCGCCCGTGGGGGGCGTCGCCGATGCGCTGGCGCAGGTCGTCGTCCACGCCGTAGGTCACGAACCGCGAGAGGGTCGCGCCGTCGCTGCCGACCACCCCGAGAGCGCCGTAACGGGCGCCGACCAGCCGGCTCGCGGTCTCGACGATCAGCGTGAGCAGGTCCGAGAGATCCGCGTCGATCTCGATCAGCATGATGGCGTCGAGCAGCGCGTGGAGCCGCTCGGGATCGGTGATCCGGTGGAAGGGCACGGCCAATTCTCCCACACGGGTTTTGGTTACCCGATCCGCTCCCCCGAGACGATGGTGAGGGGCAGGGCGATGAGCGTGGCGCCACCGGCGACGGCGCGGGTGAGGGGTCCCGAGAGCGCGGGGTCGCCCGTGGGCATCGCGGCGATCCCCGAGGCCATGACCGACCAGGTGGCCCCGTCGGGCTCGAGGCCGTCGATCTGGACCGACAGCACGTCACCGCGCCGGGCCGCGACCACGACGGCCTCCTCGGCGCTCGCGAGCAGGAGCGCGTGGTCGTCGACCACGGCGATCCGGGCCGGCAGGGCCGCGGGCAGGCAGCGAACCGAGATCACGACGCGGGCGTACTCGGCGTGGCGTAGGAGTCCCAGGCACTCGTCGCGCGGTATCGTGGCGCGTCGGACGCGGTCCCCCGGTACACTCATGTACCTAGCATGAACCTGGTTTCTCCACCCCAACTAGGGCCGGGGGTCACTTTTTGGCCCCGTGGACGAGGGGCGAGCGGTCGTTTGGACCCGCGCTTTTGCGTTCGGTGAAAAAAACGGTAGAATGGTCAGCCGACCTGTGGGCGAGCCCACGGTCATCTGCGACGAGCCGCTCGTCGCGGCATTGCCGTAACAAGGAGAAGGAACCTGAGTAAGCCGAAGGAAGACGCGTTCACCGTTGAGGGAACGGTCGTCGAGCCACTACCGAACGCCATGTTTCGCGTCGAGTTGGAGAACGGGTACACCGTCCTCGCGCACAGCTCGGGCAAGATGCGCATGCACCGCATCCGTATCCTGCCCGGCGACAAGGTCCAGGTGGAGATCACGCCCTACGACATGACCCGCGGCCGCATCACCTATCGCTACAAATAATCAGGGACTGAGTCGAGAGAGAAGACATGAAGGTTCGCGCCAGCGTCAAGACCATGTGTGAGAAGTGCAAAGTCATCAGACGGAACGGTCACGTCCGCGTGATCTGCGAGAACCCGCGTCACAAGCAGCGTCAGGGCTAGGAGAGAAAAGATGGCTCGTATTGCCGGTGTCGACATCCCGCGCGAGAAGCGCACGGTGATCGCGCTCACCTATATTTTCGGCGTTGGTCCCACGACCGCTCAGCAGATCTGCGCGGCGACGGGGATCGACGAGTCGATTCGTGTGAAGGACCTCACCGACGCCGACGTCAACAAGTTGCGCACCTACATCGACCAGAACGTCACGGTCGAGGGTGACCTGCGCCGCGACGTCGCCCAGGACATCAAGCGCAAGATGGAGATCAACTGCCTCCAGGGCATCCGTCACCGCAAGGGCCTGCCCGTGCGCGGACAGCGCACCCGCACCAACGCTCGCACCCGCAAGGGACCCAAGCGCACCGTCGCCGGTAAGAAGAAGGTAACCAAGTAATGGCGAAGCCCACCACCAACGCCCGCAAGGGACGCCGCAAGGAGCGCAAGAACGTCGCCTTCGGTGTGGCCCACATCAAGAGCTCGTTCAACAACACGATCGTGTCGATCACCGACCCCGAGGGCAACGTGCTCTCGTGGGCCTCGTCGGGCAACGTCGGTTTCAAGGGCTCGCGCAAGTCGACGCCCTTCGCCGCGCAGCTGGCCGCCGAGAAGTGCGCGCGCGCCGCGATGGAACACGGGGTGAAGAAGGTCGACGTCCTGGTCCGTGGGCCGGGGTCGGGCCGCGAGACGGCGATCCGCTCGCTCGCCGCGGCCGGTATCGAAGTGGTGGCCATCAAGGACGTCACGCCGTTGCCCCACAACGGGTGCCGCCCGAAGAAGCGTCGTCGAGGCTAAGGAAGAATCATGGCTCGTTACACCGGTCCCGTCTGCCGACTCTGTCGGCGTGAGCGCACCAAGCTCTACCTGAAGGGGGAGCGCTGCTTCACCCTGAAGTGCCCCGTGTCGGAGAACTCCGACCGCCAGACCCGCGCCTTCCCGCCCGGCATGCACGGTCGTGACCGTCAGCGCCAGGGCTCGGAGTACCTGACCCAGCTGCGCGAGAAGCAGAAGGCTCGACGCATCTACGGTCTGCTCGAGAAGCAGTTCCGCAACCTCTACGAGGAGGCCAGCCGCCGCCCCGGCATCACCGGGACGAACCTGCTGCAGTTCCTCGAGCTACGCCTCGACAACGTGGCGTACCGCGCCGGGTGGGGCGCCTCGCGCGCCCAGGCCCGCCAGTTCGTGCGTCACGGCCACGTGAACGTAAACGGCAAGCGCGTCACCATCCCCAGTTTCCGGGTCCGTCCCGGCGACGTGGTGACCCTCAAGGTGGTCACCCGTGAGAACTTCAACGTCAAGCGCAACCTCGACATCATGGACCGCACGGTCCCGGGTTGGCTGGAGAAGGGCGAGGACGGCTTCGCCGTCACCGTCCGTATCGTCCCCCAGCGCGAGCAGATCGACGAGTCAATCCGCGAGCAGCTCATCGTCGAGCTGTACTCGAAGTAGTCGCAGTCCGTTGTCCCAGAAGGAGCCCGCATGCTGATCATCCAACGACCAACCATCGACGCCATCGGCGACGAGGAGAACAACCGTCAGGCCTTTGGAATCGGACCACTCGACCCCGGCTTCGGCCACACCCTGGGTAACTCGTTGCGCCGCACCCTGCTGTCGTCGATCCCCGGCGCGGCCGCCACACGCGTGAAGTTCGACGCGGTGCTCCACGAGTTCGGTGTGATCGAGGGTGTCAAGGAGGACGTCCAGGACATCTGCCTGAACCTGAAGGACCTGCTGCTGCGCGTGCACAGCGACGAGCCGGTCGTGCTGCGCCTCGACAAGCGCGGCGAGGGACCGGTGCTCGCGTCGGACCTCTCCACGACGGCTGACGTCGAGATCTTGAACGGTGACCTGCACCTGGCGTACCTGACCTCGCCCAAGGGCTCGCTCAGCTTCGAGCTGACCGTCGAGCGTGGCAAGGGCTACGTCGGCGCCGAGGGCAACAAGGGCACGTCGACCATCGGCGTGATCCCCTTGGACGCAATCTTCTCACCGGTGCGCCGCGTGTCCTTCGAGGTCGAGCCGGTGCGCGTCGAGCAGTCCAAGGACTTCGACCGTCTGGTCATCGAGGTCGAGACCGACGGCTCGATCAGCCCCGCCGAGGCGCTGTCCTCGGCCGGCAAGACCCTCGGCGCGCTCGTGGACCTGATCGCCCACTTCGACGAGGAGGCGCCGTCGCTCGAGCTGGGCGACGTCGGCACGGCCCAGGCCGCCGCCAGCGAGCTCGACATCCGCATCGAGGAGCTCGGGCTCACCGAGCGCTCGCGCAACTGCTTGAAGCGCGCGGGCATCAACACCGTGGCCCAGCTGATCAACGCGACCGAGCGAGACCTGACCTCGATCACCAACTTCGGCGCCACGTCGCTGAAGGACGTCACCGACCGACTCGACGAGCGCGGTCTTTCACTGCGAGTAGAGGACTAGTCATGCGCGGCACTCCCACCAAGGGCAAGCGGTTCGGGGGCGACAACGCCCACCAGAAGGCCATGATGGGCAACCTGGTCGCCTCGATGATCGCCGCCGAGTCGATCGTCACGACCGAGGCCAAGGCCAAGGCGTTGCGCCCCATCGTCGAGAAGGTCGTCACCGCGGCGAAGAACTCGCCGGAGGGGTCGGTCCACGCCCATCGCCGGGTGGTCGCCTTCATCCGCGACAAGGACATGGCCCAGAAGCTGTTCACCGAGATCGCGCCGCGCTACAGCGATCGTCCCGGTGGCTACACCCGGATCTTGAAGCTCGGGCCGCGTCAGGGCGACAACGCCCCGATGGCGCGCATTGAGTTCGTCTGATCCACTAGACGCCGCCACCGCCCGGTGGCGGATGGACCTCGCCTACGACGGCGCGGCCTTCGCGGGCTTCGCCCCCCAGCCCGGACGCTCGACGGTCGTCGGCGCTCTCGGGACGGCGATCGCGAAGAACCTTCGCCTCGGGGCCGCCCCCTTCATCGTCGGGGCCGGTCGCACCGACGCCGGGGTCCACGCCCTCGCCCAGGTGGTCTCCTTCGACCTGGAACGCTCGAGCCTGGCCGAGACCGACGTGGAGCGACTCGTGCGCTCGCTCAACCACCAGCTGGCCGGTCGCATCGCCGTCGCCCGGTTGCGCCAGATCGACGACTTCCACGCGCGCTACGACGCGACCTGGCGCCGCTACCGCTACCTCGTGACGAGCGCCGCACCACTGGGCTTCACCGACGCCATCGCCTGGGCCGTCGGCGAGCCGCTCGACGCGCTCGCCATGGCCGAGGCGACGGCCCTGCTGGAGGGCGTGCACGACTTTCGGGCATTCTGCAAGCGCCCCCCCGACAAGGCGTCGGGCGAGCCGCTCGTGCGCCACGTGTTCGAGGCCGGCTGGCGGCGAGAGCCGGACCGCCTGGGCCTCGGCGCGAGTGGTGAGTTCCTCGTCTTTCACATCCGGGCCAACGCCTTCTGCCACAACCAGGTCCGCCGATTGGTGAGCACCCTGGTCGCGGTGGGGCGCGGCGCACTTCGCGTCGAGGAGGTGGGCGCGCGACTGGTCTCGGGCGACCCGCTACGCCTGCCGCCCCCGGCGCCGGCCGCGGGACTGGTGTTGAGCGCCGTGGGCTACGACGAGCGACACGGGGGACCCTCGGGCCGCGAGGCGGTCGAGGGACCGGACCCGTCGCGCTGAGACCGGCCCCGCCGCGGGTCGCGTTCGGTAGGCTCCGATCATGACTGATCACCTGATCTCCGGTGTCGACCCGGCCGAACTCGAGCCGTCGATCCGGCCCCAAGACGACCTCTTCGGCCACGTCAACCAGCGCTGGTTCGACGCCACCCCGATCCCCGAGGACCGTGCGAGCTACGGCACGTTCTGGCTGCTCGCCGAGGCCGCCGAGCGCAACGTCCGCGCGATCCTCGAGGGCGCCCGCGAGGCCGACCCGGGCACCGAGGCCCGTCGTCTCGGCGAGCTCTACGCGAGCTTCCTCGACGAGACGCGCGTCGAGGCGCTCGGCGCCACCCCGATCGCGGCCCAGCTCGCCGCGGCGTCGGCGGTGTCCTCGATCCCCGAGTTCGTCGCGCTGGTCGGGTCCTGGGAGCGAGAAGGGCTGGCCGGGTTCTACCAGCTCTTCGTGGACAACGACCCGGGCGACCCGGAGCGCTACCTGGTCTTCGTCGAACAGGGCGGCCTCTCGCTGCCCGATGAGAGCTACTACCGCGAGGCGAACTTCGCCGACGTGCGCGACGCGTTCGTCGCCCACGTCGCGCGCACCCTCGAACTGGCCGGTCTCTCGGACACGGCGACGCGCGCCCAGCGCGTCATGGCCCTCGAGACCGAACTCGCCGCCGGGCACTGGGACGCGGTCGCCTCACGCGACATGAGCGCCACCTACAACCTGCGCGCCCTCGCCGACGTCCTCGCGGACGCGCCGGTCCTTTCCGGCTGGGCCGAGGCCGTCGGCGCGTCGGCCCTGTCCGAGGTCGTCCTACGCCAGCCCAGCTTCACCACGACCGTCGCCACCCTGCTCGACGAGGAACACCTCGCGGCGTGGCGAGACTGGCTCGCCTGGCAGGTGGTGCGCGGGGCGTCGCCGTACCTGTCGAGCGCCTTCGTCGAGGCCCACTTCGACTTCTACGGCCGCACGCTCACCGGGGCGCCCGAGCTGCGCGCGCGCTGGAAGCGCGCCGTTTCCTTCGTCGAGGGTGCGATGGGCGAGGCCGTCGGCCAGCTCTACGTCGAGCGACACTTCGCCCCCGAGGCCAAGGCCCGCATGGACGAGCTCGTCGCCAACCTCGTCGCGGCCTACGCCGCGAGCATCGCGGACCTCGAGTGGATGGGCGAGGCGACGCGGGCCCGGGCCCTCGAGAAGCTCGCCGCCTTCACCCCCAAGATCGGCTACCCGCCGCGGTGGCGCGACTACTCGAACCTCGTGGTCGAGGCGGGTGACCTCATGGCCAACGCCCGGGCCGCCGCCGCCTTCGAGTTCGACCGCCAGCTCGCCAAGATCGGCCGACCGGTCGACCGCGACGAGTGGTTCATGACCCCCCAGACGGTGAACGCCTACTACAACCCCGGCATGAACGAGATCGTCTTCCCCGCGGCGATCCTCCAGCCGCCGTTCTTTGACGCGAGCCGCGACGACGCCGCCAACTACGGCGCCATCGGCGCGGTGATCGGCCACGAGATCGGTCACGGCTTCGACGACCAGGGCTCCAAGTTCGACGGCTCGGGCCGACTCGCCGACTGGTGGGAGCCGTCGGACCGGGCGGCCTTCGAGGCCAAGACGACGGCCCTCATCACCCAGTACGACGCCCTCGAGCCGCGCGCCCTGCCCGGACACCACGTGAACGGCGGTCTCACCATCGGTGAGAACATCGGCGACCTCGGGGGACTCGGCATCGCGTGGCGGGCCTACCGGCTCGCCCAGGGCGACGCGGCGGACCTCGTGATCGACGGTTTCACCGGGGCCCAGCGCTTCCTGCTCGCCTGGGCGGTGAGCTGGCGACACGTCGCGCGCCCGGCCGAGGCCGAGCGCCTGCTCGCGATCGACCCCCACAGCCCGCCAGAATTCCGCTGTAACCAGGTGGTACGGAATCTCGACGTCTTCTACGAGGCGTTCGCGGTCGCCCCCGGGGACGGGTTGTGGCTCGATCCGAACGAGCGCGTGACGATCTGGTAGGTCAACTTGCCCTGGGACCCTCGGAGTTTGTAGGCTAGAGAGTCCCCCGAGCCCGCCGTGGCGGCGGGGCCTGGTAAGGAAGAACTGTGCGTACCTATAGCCCGAAAGCTAACGACATCACGCGTGCCTGGCACGTCATCGACGCCGAAGGATTAGTGCTCGGTCGGATCGCGACCGTCGCCGCCTCGCTGCTGCGTGGCAAGCACCGGACCTACTTCGCGCCGCACCTGGACACCGGCGACTTCGTCGTCATCGTGAACGCCGACAAGGTCGTCCTGACGGCCAACAAGGCGGCCCAGAAGTTCGCGTACCACCACTCGGGGTACCCGGGTGGCCTGCGCTCGACCTCGTGGGCGAAGCTGCTCGCCGAGGACCCGACGACGCTCGTCTATGACGCGGTCAAGGGCATGGTGCCCCACAACCGTCTCGGGAGCGCCCAGATGGGCAAGCTCTTCGTCTACGCCGGCCCCGAGCACCCCCACGCGGCCCAGCAACCCGTTCCGTTCGACACCTCGGCGATCCGCCGCGGTTAAGGAGACTGATGACCACGCCTATCCAGACCACCGGACGTCGCAAGGAAGCGGTCGCGCGCGTACGCCTGCGTCCCGGCACCGGCACCATCACGATCAACCACCGGGCCTTTGACAACTACTTCACCTCGGCCACGCACCGCCAGATGGTGATGGAGCCGCTGCGGCTCATCGACGTCCAGCAGAACTACGACATCGACGCCACCATCGAGGGTGGCGGCGTGGCGGGACAGGCCGGCGCGCTGCGCCTGGGCATCGCCCGCTCCTTGCTCGAGGTCGACGAGACCGTTCGCCCGGCCCTGAAGAAGGCCGGCCTCTTGACGCGTGACGCGCGCAAGAAGGAGACGAAGAAGTACGGCCTCAAGAAGGCCCGTAAGGCTCCCCAGTACTCGAAGCGTTAGTCGGTGGCCGTGCGATTCGGCACGGACGGCATCCGCGGGCGCGCCTACGACGAGGTCTCCGTCGACCTCGCCTACCGGCTCGGTCGCGCGGTGGCCGCCGTCTTCGACCTCCCGGTCGTCGTCGGCTACGACACCCGTGAGAGCTCCCCGGTCCTCGCGACCGCGGTGCTCGCTGGACTCGTGGACGGCGAGGCGGCGGTCACGGACCTCGGCGTCATCCCGACCCCCGGCGTCGCGGTGGTGGCCCGAGCGCGCGGCAGCGTCGGCGTGGTCGTGTCGGCCTCGCACAACCCCTACTTCGACAACGGCCTGAAGGTGCTCGGGCCGGGCGGCTCCAAGCTCGACCACGTCACCGAATCCGTGCTCGCCGCCGCCCTCGAGGCCGCGGCGCCCGCGCCCGCGGACCTCGAGCGCCACGTCACGGTGGACGAGGCGGCCCAGGGCCTCTACGTGGACCTGCTGCGCGCGCTCGTGCCCGGGGACTTCAGCTCACTGCACGTGGTGCTCGACTGCGCGAACGGCGCGGCGAGCGCGGCCGCGCCGGCGCTGCTGCGCGCGAGTGGGGCGCGGGTCGACGTGATCCACGACGCGCCCAACGGCACCAACATCAACGAACACTGCGGCTCGACCCACGTCGAGGACCTCGTGGCGAGGGTGCGCGAGCTCGGCGCGGACGTCGGGCTCGCCTTCGACGGTGACGCCGACCGGCTCATCGCCGTGGACGCGACCGGTGCGGTACGTGACGGCGACGACCTGATGGTGCTGTTCGCCCTCGACCTGGCGCGACGTCGCGCGCTCGGCGGCGGCGTCGTCGTGACCACGATGTCCAACCTCGGGCTGCGCCGCGCGCTCGGCGAGGCGTCCCTCGAGGTCGTCGAGACCGACGTGGGGGACCGCAACGTCCTGCTCGCCCTCGAAGAGCGCCAGTGGTGCTTCGGCGGCGAGCAGTCCGGCCACCTCATCTTCTGTGAGCTCGCGCCAACGGGCGACGGCCTGCTCACGGGGATGCTGCTGCTCGACCTCATCGTGCGGCGCGGCCCGCTCGCCGAGCAGGCGAACGCCGCGTGGCGTCGCGTGCCCCAGTCACTCGTGAACGTGGCGCGCGAGGACTACGACGACGCCGTCGTGGCGCGCCTCAGCGAGGAGCTCGTCGCGCGCTACGCGCTCGCCGACGAGGACTGGCGACTGGTCGTGCGGCCCTCGGGGACCGAGCCCGTTGTGCGCGTGATGGTCGAGGCCCTCGAGGCCGGGTTCGTCGACGAGTTCACGTCGGCGCTGCGCGCGGCCTTCGTCGCGTAGCGAGAAGCCGTTCTCGGACCCCCGAGTAGGCTGGCCCCATGTGCGGCATCATCGGGGTCGTCGGCGATACCGACACCGTCTCGACGCTCCTGTCCGGTCTCGAGCGACTGGAGTACCGCGGTTACGACTCGGCCGGCGTCGCGCTCGTGCGCCCCGGCGAGACCTGGCGGGCGCGCTGCGCGGACGGGACCGAATCGGTCGCCGCTCTGCGCCTGGCCTGTGACGCCGCCCCCGCGGGGTTCCGTTCGGGCATCGGGCACACCCGCTGGGCCACCCACGGCGCCCCCGAGGCCGTGAACGCCCACCCCCACCTCGACTGCTCGGGCAACGTCGCCATCATCCACAACGGCATCATCGAGAACCACACCGAGCTCCAGGCGGGGCTCGAGGCCCGCGGCCACGTCTTCACGTCGGTGACCGACTCCGAGGTCCTCGCCCACCTCATCGAAGAGGCCCGTGGTCGCGGACTCGAGCTGCTCGACGCGGTGCGCGAGGCCCTCGGGGTCGTACGCGGCGCCTTCGCACTCGCCGCGATGGACGCCACCGAGTCCGACGTCATCGTCGCCGCGCGGCGCATCTCGCCCCTCGTGGTCGGCACCGCGGCCGGGGTGACCTACCTCGCGAGCGACGTGCCGGCGATCCTGGATCGTGCGAGCGCCTTCTACGCGGTCAACGACGACGAGGTCGTGCGCCTCGGTCCCGAGGGCTTTCGCGCCGTGGACCTCGAGGGCGCGCCGGTGCGCCTGCGTCAGCTGACCATCGACTGGGACCTCGAGACCGCCGAGAAGGGCGGTCACGACGACTTCATGACCAAGGAGATCCTCGAGCAGCCCGACGCCTTGCGCGCGACGCTGCTCGACCGGCGCCGACCCGACGGGACGATCACCTTCGACGAGCTGCGCGTGAGCGACGAGGAGCTGCGCGCCGTCAGGCGCGTCGTGCTGGTGGCGGCCGGCACGTCCCATCACGCGGCGCTGGTGGCGAAGTACGCGATCGAGCGGTGGGCCCGACTGAGCGTCGAGGTCGACATCGCCAGCGAGTACCGCTACCGTGACCCGGTCGTCGAGATCGGGACGCTCGTGATCGGGGTGTCCCAGAGCGGCGAGACCATCGACACGATCCAGGCCGTGCGCGAGGCCAAGCGTCGCGGCGCGCGCGTCGTGGCGATCGCGAACATCGTCGACTCGAGCCTCGCGCGCGAGGCCGACGCCGTGATCTACACCCGCGCGGGCCTGGAGGTCTCGGTCGCGTCCACGAAGTCCTTCGTCGCCCAGGTGGCGGCCCTCGAGCTGCTGGCACTGCGCCTCGCCCAGCTGCGCGAGACCCTGGGGGCGTCCGAGATCGACGCCCTGGTGCGCGGGCTCGGCGCCGTGGGCGCCCTCGTCGACAAGGCGCTCGGACGTCGCGACGCGGTCACCGAGGTCGCGACCGCGCTGCTCGACGCGCGTGACTTCTTCTTCCTCGGCCGACACGTCGGCTTCCCGACGGCCCTCGAGGGGGCGCTCAAGCTGAAGGAGATCTCGTACCGCCACGCGGAGGGCTACCCGGCCGGTGAGCTCAAGCACGGCCCGCTCGCGCTGATCGAGCCCGGCGTGGTCGTCGTCGCGGTCGCGACGGACCTCGCCCTGCACGAGAAGCTGCTGTCGAACCTCGCCGAGGTGAAGGCCCGGGGCGCGACCGTTGTGGCGGTGGCGACCGACGACGACGAGACCATCGAGTCGGTCGCGGACTACGTGCTGCGCGTGCCCGCCACCGAGCCGATGTTCTCGCCGATGGTCGACGTCGTGGCGCTGCAGCTCTTCGCCTACGCGATGGCCCGGGGCCTCGGACGTAACGTCGACCGGCCGCGCAACCTCGCCAAGACCGTGACGGTCGAATAGTGGGCGTGCGCGGGGTGGGGGTCGACGTCGTGGACGTGGCGCGCTTTCAACTGGCCCTCACGCGTCGCCCGCGCATCGTGGGGCGCCTCTTCACCGAGGGTGAGCAGCGCGACGCGCGCGCCAAGACCGAGCGGCTGGCGGCGAGATTCGCCGCCAAGGAGGCCGTGATGAAGACCCTCGGGGTGGGCGTCGGCTCGGTGCCCTGGCAGTCGATCGAGGTCGTGCGACTCGCGAGCGGCGCGCCGACGATCGCCGTCCACGGGGCCGCCGCCGAGCTGGCCGCGCGTCGCGGCGTCACCCACTTCCACGTGTCGCTCACCCACAGCGACCTGAGCGCGATCGCGATGGTCGTCGGGAGCGACGATGCCGGTTGAGGGCGTGCGTCGGCCGGCCTGGGCCGAGATCTCGCGATCGGCGCTCGCCCATAACATCGCGGCCCTGCAGCGCGTGCTCGGTGACACCAAGCTCTGCGCCGTCGTCAAGGCCAACGGCTACGGCCACGGCGCGCCGCTGGCGGCGCGCGCGGCGTTAGACGGCGGCGCCCACGCACTCGCCGTCGCGATCGTCGACGAGGGCATCGAGCTGCGCGGCAGCGGGGTCACCGCGCCGATTCTGCTGCTCGCCGAGATCCCGCCCGAGACGATCCCGGACGCGCTCAGCCACTCGCTCAGCCTCACGGTGGGCTCGGTGCCCGGCGCGCGCCACGCGGTCGCCGCGGCCGAACGGCTCGGCGGACTGCACCGGGTGCACGTGAAGATCGACACCGGTATGCACCGCATGGGCGTGCCCCCCGAGCTGGTCGACGACGTCGTGGACGTGCTCCTCGGCTCCTCGGCCATCAACCTCGAGGGTGTCTACACCCACTTCTCCACCGCCGACGGGCCGAGTGACGAGGACCGGGACTTCACGCGCCAGCAGCTGGCGATCTTCGAGGGGGTCATCGCGCGCCTGGGCGCGCGCGGCGTGCACCCGCGCGTCGTGCACGCGGCGAACTCCGCGGGCGCCATCGGGTATCCCGCGTCGCGGCTCTCGATGGCGCGCGTCGGGCTCGCGCTCTACGGCTACTTACCCGACCCGTGGCTCGGCGAGACCCTCGCCGAGGCGGGCGTCACCTTGGAGCCGGCGCTGACGTTGCGCGCCCAGATCGTCGCGGCGAGGCGCCTCGACGCCGGGGAGCGCCCGAGCTACGGGCGTCGCCGACCCCTCGAACGGGCGGCGACGGTGGTGACGGTGCCCTTCGGCTACGCCGACGGCTACCCGCGTCGGCTCTTCGAGGCCGGCGCCGACGTGCTCATCGGCGCGCGGCGCTACCCGCTCGCGGGCACCGTCACGATGGACCAGCTCCTCATCGACGTCGGCGACGACGCGGTGGAGGTCGGCGACGACGTCGTGCTGCTCGGGCGCCAGGGTGACGAGTCGATCAGCGCCGACGAGTGGGCCCGTCTCGCCGGCACGATCACCTGGGAGATCCTCTGTGGCATCGGGGCCCGGGTGCCGCGGGTGCTGGTGGACTAGATGGCCCTGGACGTCGCGGCCCTGTCGAGCTGCACGCGCTGTCGGCTCAGCGCGTCGCGCACGCGCGTGGTGATCGGCACCGGTCCGAACGACGCGACGTTGCTGCTCGTGGGTGAGGCCCCGGGACGCCAGGAGGACGAGGGCGGCGCCCCCTTCATCGGTCGCAGTGGCCAGCTGCTCTTCAGACTCATCGAGGAGGAGGTCGGGCTGTTGCGCGAGCAGTGCTACGTCACCAACACCGTCAAGTGCCGCCCGCCGAGCAACCGCACCCCGGCGCGTGACGAGCTCGAGGCCTGTCGGCCCTGGCTCGACGCCCAACTGGCGGACCTCGCGCCGCGCGTCACCCTCGCGCTCGGCCTGACCGCGGCGCGCGAGGTGCTCGGGGCGACGCTGCCCATGGCGGCCGTGCACGGGCGCGCGCGCCACCTCGGCACCGGCGCGGGCATCGCCACCTACCACCCGGCCGCGGCGCTGCGCGACCCCGCCCTCGTCGCGGTGATGCGCGCCGACCTCGCGGTCGTGCGCGCGGTCCTGGAGGCCTCGTGAGCCGGTTCACCGCGGGACCGGCCGCCACCGAGGCGGCGGGCGAGGAGTTCGCGCGACTCCTTCGCCCCGGCGACGTCGTGCTGCTCTCGGGGCCGCTCGGCGCGGGCAAGACCACCTTCGTGCGCGGCCTCGCGCGCGGGCTCGGGGTCAGAGAGCGCGCGACGAGCCCGACCTTCACCATCGTGCGCCAGCACGAGTGCCACAACGACCTCGGCATCGCGACCCTGCACCACGCCGACGTCTACCGGGTCACCAGCCTCGACGAGGTCTTCGACCTCGCCCTCGGCGAGCTCGTCGAGGAGGCGGCGGTCGCGGTCGTCGAGTGGGGCGAGCTGGCGGCGCCGGTCTTCGGCGCGGACGTTGTGACGGTCTCAATCGCCGTGACCTCGGACGAGGGGCGCACCATCGACGTCGACGGGGCCGGCGCGCGCGACCGGGCCGAGGCCCTGGCGCGGTGGGCGTCGTGAGGGCCCTCGCCATCGAGACCGCGACGACGGCCTGCGCGATCGGACTCCTCGACGGGGACCGGTCCGAGGCGCGCCTGCTCGCGTCGGACCGGCGCCACGTCGAGGTGCTCGCGCCGGGCATCGCGGCGCTGCTCGCGGACTTCGGCCTTCGCGCGGGCGACCTCGAGACGATCGTGGTGGACCGCGGCCCGGGCCTCTTCACGGGCCTGCGCGTCGGGCTCGCGACGGCCTTCGCCCTGGCTGACGCGACGGGGGCGGGTCTCGTCGGGGTGACCTCACTCGAGGTGCTCGCCCACGGCGCGCACGAGGCGGGCGTGCGCGGACGCCTCGTCGGCGTCGTGGACGGACGGCGCGGTGAGGTCTTCACCCAGAGCTTCGAGCTCACCGACGAGGTCACGGCCGCGAGCGAGCCGGCGGTCGAACGCCCGCGTGACGTGGTCATCGCCTGGGCGACCAACGGTGTCCCCGTGACCTTCTGTGGCGACGGGGTGACGCGCTACGAGCGCGACTTCGCGGCCGTGCCCAACGGCACGCTGCACCCGCTCGGCGTGCCACCGACCCTCGCGGCGCTCTCGCTCGCTTTGCGCGAGCCGGGTCCGGTCGCGCCGCTCTACCTGCGCGAGGCGGACGCGGTCGCCAACTTCGTCACGCGCGACGCCAGATGAGCGAGCGGCCAGAGACCTGGACGATCCGTCTCGCCGAGCGCCGTGACGTTCCGGCGCTGCTCGAGATCGAGGAGGCGCAGTTCCCCGAGCCGTGGTCGCGCGGGATGCTGCTCGACGAGCTCGGCAACGTCGCCACGCGCCGGTACACGGTCGCCGTCGAGGGCGGCGTCGTGCTCGGCTACCTCGGCGTGATGTTCGTGCTCGACGAGCTGCACGTGAACACCATCGGGGTGCGTCCCGGCGCCGAGGGCCGCGGGGTGGCGACGTCGCTGCTCGACGAGGCCTGGGCCGACGCGGCCGCGCGAGGCGTCACGCGCGCCACCCTCGAGGTCGCGGTCTCCAACACCCGCGCCCAGGCCCTCTACGCGCGCTACGGCTTCGCGCCGGTGGGCGTGCGCAAGAACTACTACGAGAAGACCCACGAGGACGCCCTCGTGCTCTGGGCCGACCTGGTGGCGCCGGGGGGGATCGGACCTACGCTGGAGTCGTGAGCGTCGTGCTGGGCATCGAGACGAGTTGCGACGAGACCGCGGCGGCGGTCGTGGACGACCGCTGGCGCGTGCACAGCTCGGTCGTGGAGTCCTCCATCGCAGAGCACCACCACTTCGGCGGCGTCGTGCCCGAGCTCGCCGGCCGGGCCCACGTGACCACGATCGTCCCGGTCGTGCGCGCCGCGCTCGAGTCGGCCGGTCTCGACGTGGCCCACCCCGCCATCGACGCCGTGGCGGTGACCGCGGGGCCGGGGCTCATCGGCTCGCTGCTCGTCGGCCTCGCGGCGGCGAAGGCCTACGCGCTCAGCTGGGACGTGCCGCTCGTGGCGGTGAACCACCTCGAGGGCCACCTCTTCGCCCCGCTGCTCGAGACGCCCGACCTCGCCTGGCCGGTGCTGACCCTGCTCGTCTCGGGCGGACACACGATGCTCGTCCACCAAACGGCCCCCGGTGAGCACGAGGTCATCGGCGAGACGATCGACGACGCCGCCGGCGAGGCCTACGACAAGGTCGCGCGCTGGCTCGGCCTCGGCTACCCGGGCGGGCCGCCCATCGACCGCCTGGCCGGCGAGGGCGACGCGTCCTCGCTCGTCCTGCCGGTCTCGATGACCGGCGACGACCTCGACTTCTCCTTCTCGGGGCTGAAGTCGGCCGTGGTGCGCGCCGGCGAGAAGCGGCCCGACCTCGCCCACGCCGACATCGCCGCCGCCTTCCAGCGCGCCGCGGTCGAACAGCTCACCCGAAAGCTGCGCCGCGCGCTCGAACGCTACGACGTGGCCGGCGTCGCGATCGCCGGCGGGGTCGCGGCCAACTCGGCGCTGCGCGCGGCCGTCACCGACCTCGCGGCGCAGTTCGGGGTCGTCGCCCACGTGCCGAGCCTCGCCATGTGCACCGACAACGCGGCCATGATCGCGGCGGCCGGGCTGTCGCACCTCGCGCGCGGCGCGACGAGCGCCCTTCACGCCTCGGCCGACCCCAACTGGTCACTCGCGGACGTCTCGTGATGGCGCGCTGGGACCCGCTGCACGTCGAGGACTGCGACCCGGACCCGATGGTCCAGTTCGCCCGCTGGTTCGACGAGGGAGCGGTCATGGTGGACCACGAGGCGGTGGCCCTCGTGACCGCGACGCCCGACGGCGCGCCGAGCGCGCGCATGGTCCTGCTTCGCCACCGCGACGCGCACTCGATCGGCTGGTACACGAACTACGAGAGCGTGAAGGGCCGCCAGCTCGCGGCGAACCCCGTCGCCGCGGTCCTGTGGTACTGCGAGCCCCTCGGGCGCCAGGTCCGCTTCGAGGGCCCGGTCACGCTGATGAGCGACGAGGAGTCCGACGACTACTTCGCCCGCCGGCCCCGGGGCCACCAGATCGGCGCCCACGCGAGCCGCCAGAGCGAGCCGCTCGCGAGTCGCGCCGAGCTCGAGGCGCGCGTGGCGTCCCTCGAGGCGCACTACGCGGGTCGCGACGTGCCGCGCCCGGCCAACTGGGGCGGCCACCGGCTCACCCCGACCTTCGTCGAGTTCTTCCAGCAGCGCGCCGACCGCCTGCACGACCGCGTGTGGTACACGAGGGCGGGCGGGACCTGGCGGATCGAACGCCACTACCCCTAGGCGACCTCGGCGTCGCGCAGCCGCGCCGCCCCGCGCAGCGCGAGCAGCCCGAAGACGATCGCCGCCACCGTCGCGGCGGCCCCGCCGAACCGGTAGACGGCGCGCGGCGTGTAGGCGCTCAGCGCCAGGCCGCCGAGGAGGTAGGCCCCGACCTGGGCGCTCTGGGTGACCGCGTTCAGCGCCGCGAAAGTCCGCCCGCGCAGGGCTTCGGCCGTGCGCAGCGTCATGAGCGACATGGCGATGACGTTGATGACCCCGACGGTCACCCCGGCGACGAGGATGAGGGGGTAGATCTGGGCGACGGAGGAGACGAAGCTGACCGCGGTGACGCTGAGCCCGGCCGCGACGACGTTGCCGAGCAGCAGGCGGGTCATCGCGTAGAGGTCCTGGCTCAGCCGTCGCCCGACGAGGGCGCCCACGATCGTGCCGACGCTGAAGGCCGCGCCGAGGGCGCCGTAGTCGAGGGGCGTGCCGTGCAGGGTCTTGATGACGAAGAAGACCTCGGCGACGTTCACCATGCCGAGCGCCAGCAGGAAGACGAAGAAGTCGAGCACGACCGGTGCCAACACGGCGTCGGAGAAGACGTGGCGCAGCCCCGCGGTCATGCGGCGGTCCGCGCCCTCGGCGTGGGGGGTCGGACGCCGGTCGGCCGAGAGCAGGGCCGTGCCGAGCGTGCCGAGGGCGAAGCTGACCGCGTCCACGTAGAGCGGCACGCTCTGACCGGTCCAGCCCACGAGCAGACCCCCGAGCATCGGTCCGGCGACGAAGGCGAGCCCCTGGGCGGCCTGGAGGGTCCCGGTCGCGCGGTTGATGTGCTCGTCGCCCACGATCGCCGGCAGCAACGCCGAGTAGCCGGGCATGGAGAACGAGATCGAGACGTTGAGCACCACGACGAGCGCGATGGTCGTGGGTAGGGCGTGCCAGTAGCCGAGCCCGACACTCACGAGGGCCTCGACCAGGCCGAGCGTGACCAGGAGCGGCTTGGCGCGCACGCGGTCCACGACGTGGCCGGCGAGCGGGGCGAGCAGCGCCACCGGGGCCATGGCGGCGATCCCGAGCGCGGCCACGGCCCAGGCGTGGCCCTCAGGCGCGACGCGCAGGTAGAGCGCCACCAGCGCCAGGCCGTCGCCGAGAAAGGAGATGCCCCGAAAGATGGCGAGCAGCGCGACGTCGCGGCGCTGGGCGCCGCTCAGCCCGTCGTTGGGCTCCGCGGTCTCCGTCGCCATCGATTCCTCCCCCTCGCGACTCTACGACCTGGTCTGCGAACAGGTTGGCACTCGGCGACTTCGTCTGCTAAATTGGCAGTCGCACTATTCGAGTGCTAGACGCACAGGAGGCAGTCACCATGAAGCTCAACCCCCTCGAGGACCGGATCGTCGTCCGGCCGAACGTCGCCGAGGCCACCACGGCGTCCGGCCTCGTCATCCCCGACACCGCCAAGGAGAAGCCCCAGCAGGGTGAAGTGCTCGCCGTCGGACCGGGGCGTCGCGCCGAGTCGTCGGGTGAGTTGATCCCCACCGGCGTCGCCGTCGGCGACACCGTCGTCTACTCGAAGTACGGCGGGACCGAGATCGCCGTCGACGGCGAGGACCTGTTGATCCTCTCGAGCCGCGACGTCCTCGCGACGATCACCAAGTAGTCGTCGATGAGCAAGCTGCTGAAATTCAACGAAGAGGCCCGCCGCGGCCTCGAGGCCGGCGTCGACAAGCTGGCCGACGCGGTCAAGGTCACCCTCGGGCCCAAGGGCCGCAACGTGGTGATCGGCAAGAAGTTCGGGGCGCCGACGATCACCAACGACGGCGTGTCCATCGCCCGTGAGGTCGAGCTCGAGGACCCCTTTGAGAACATGGGTGCCCAGCTCGTCAAAGAGGTCGCCACCAAGACCAACGACGTCGCCGGTGACGGCACGACCACCGCGACCGTGCTCGCCCAGGCCCTCATCAAGGAGGGCCTGCGCAACGTGGCCGCCGGGGCGAACCCCGCCGGGCTGAAGCGCGGCATCGAGATGGCCGTCAAGGCCGCGGTCGCCTCGATTGCGACCCAGAGCCAGGTCGTCGAGGGCAAGGACCAGATCGCCCAGGTGGCGACGATCTCGGCCGCTGACGCCTCGATCGGCGAGGTCATCGCCGACGCCATCGACAAGGTCGGCAAGGACGGCACCGTCACGGTCGAGGAGTCCAACACCTTCGGCATCGAGCTCGAGCTCACCGAGGGCATGCAGTTCGACAAGGGCTACCTGTCGCCCTACTTCGTGACCGACGCCGAGCGCCAGGAAGCGGTGCTGGAGGACCCCTACATCCTCTTCACGAGCGCCAAGATCTCGGCCGTGCACGACCTCGTGCCCGTGCTCGAGAAGGTCATGCAGTCGGGTCGCGCCCTCTTGATCGTCGCCGAGGACGTCGACGGCGAAGCCCTCGCGACCCTCGTCGTGAACAAGATCCGCGGCACCTTCACCTCGGTCGCCGTCAAGGCGCCCGGCTTCGGTGAGCGCCGCAAGGCGATGCTCCAGGACATGGCGGTCCTGACCGGTGCGACGGTGATCTCCGAGGAGATCGGCCTCAAGCTCGACACCGCGACCGTCGACCTGCTCGGCCGCGCCCGTCGCGTGGTCGTCACCAAGGACGCCACGACCATCGTGGACGGTTCGGGCAGCGCCGCGGACGTCGCGGGACGCGTCGCCCAGATCAAGCGCGAGATCGACGAGACGGACTCGGACTGGGACCGCGAGAAGCTCCAGGAGCGCCTCGCCAAGCTCGCCGGTGGTGTCGCGGTCGTCAAGGTCGGCGCCGCCACCGAGGTGGAGCTGAAGGAGAAGAAGCACCGCATCGAGGACGCGCTGTCCGCGACGCGCGCCGCCATCGACGAGGGGATCGTCGCCGGCGGCGGCACCGCGCTCGTTCGCGCGCGCGCCGACGTCGAGACGCTGATCGAGACCCTGGATGGCGACGAGGCGACCGGGGCGCGGATTGTCGCGCTATCGCTCTCGTCACCGCTACGCCACATCGCCGCCAACGCCGGCTTCGAGGGCGCGGTCAAGGTCCAAGAGGTCGCCGACGCGAAGGGCTCGGTCGGGCTCAACGCGGCGACCGGCGAGCTCGTCGACCTCGTGAAGGCCGGGGTCATCGACCCAGCCAAGGTGACGCGCTCTGCCCTGCAGAACGCGGCGTCCATCGCGGCGCTGTTGCTCACGACCGAGGCGATCGTCGCCGACAAGCCCGAGCCGGCCGGCGCCCCGATGGGCGACGGCGGCATGGGCGGCATGGGCGGCATGATGTAACGAGTCGCGAATCGCGATTCAACGACGAGAGCCGGGCCCTGGGCCCGGCTCTCGTCGTTGCTTGGTAGCGTGCCTAGTTCGTGGAGCCAGTTGACGTCATCGTGGTCGGCGCGGGCCTCGCCGGATTGCGCGCGGCCCAGGTGCTGAACGCGAATGGCCGGTCGGTGCTGGTGCTCGAACGTGCTCCGGTGATCGGGGGGCGCCTCGCCAGCGTCACGGTCGATGGCTACGTGCTTGACGAGGGCTTCCAACTCGTGAACCCCGCCTACCCCGAACTGGTCGCGACCGGCGTCGGGGGAGACACCGACCTGCGGCCATTCCCCGCGATCGTTCGCTACGTCGACCACGACACGGAGCGCATCCTCACGCTCGCGGACCCGCGTGCGTCGTGGCGTGACGCGCTGGGCTCGCGCGAAGTCTCCCGGCTCGACCTCGCGCGCTTCGCGGGACTCAGCCTGCGCGCCGCCGTCGAGCCGGTGTCGGCGATCCGACGGCGACGGGACGAGTCCACGCGGGCCGCACTCGCGCGCTACGGGCTCTCGACCGGTTTCGTCGAGGAGATCGTGCGACCGTTCCTACGCGGCGCGCTGCTCGACGACGAGCTCGAGACGTCGTGGCGCTACACCCAACTGCTGCTGCGCAGTTTTGTGCGCGGGCGCCCCGGGACGTACCCGACGGGTGTGGCGGCGTTGCCCGCGGCGCTCGCGGCCCGACTCGGTGACACCACGTTTCGACTCGGCGAGGCGGCGACGGCGATCGATGCGACCTCGGTCACGACGTCGAGAGAGACCTACCGCGCACGCCGGGTCATCGTCGCGACTGACGCGTCTAGTGCACGCGAGCTCGTCGGGGTCCCTCCCGTGCGTTGGCGCGCACAGACGACCTGGTGGCTCGCGACGCCTCGGCTCGAGGACGGCGCGGTGCTGCGACTCGTGCGCGGCGCCGGTCAGCTCGCCTCGGCGCTCGACGTCAGTGCGGTGGCCCCCGAGCGAGCCCGGCCCGGTCACTCACTCGTCGCCGCCGCCGCGACCGGCGTCGCCGAGGATACGAGCGATACGTCGGTGCGCGAGACGATCGCGCGGCTCTACGGACTATCGGTGGCCGACGTCGAGGTCGTCGCGACGTCGGCCGTGTCCCGGGCGCTCGTCGAGGCACCGGCGCCGTTGTCGTTGTCTCGTCCCTCGGTGTGGGGTGACGTGGTGCTCGCCGGCGACTACCTCCAGACGCCCTCGATCCAGGGCGCGCTCGTGAGTGGCCGACGCGCCGCCGAAGCCGTGCTCCACCGGGCGGTGATCGGGTCGGTGTCACGGGACTGAATGTCATTTCGAAACGACCTTCGTAGCCCGAACGAGGGTTTCTGGCTCGACGTGGCGTATTGTCGTGATTCCGGCGGGTGGACCGTGAGGATACTCGAGGACGGACATGATTCAACGGGTGTCGCTGACCAAGTCACACATCGTCGAGGTGGCGGCTGAGTTGGTGCGCGAGGTGGGGTCGGCGGGCTTCCACATCTCGGACCTCGCACGCCGGGCCGACGTCGGCGTGCCGACGATCTACTACCACTTCACCTCGCGTGAGCAGGTCATCGCCGAGGCCCAGCTCGCCAACTACTTCGAGATGACCGCCGGTCTGCGTGACCACTTCTCCCGCGCGGTCACCGCCATCATCGAACGTGACGAGGCGGCCTTCGGCGAGGCCCTGCGCGCCGACATCGAGCAGGCTTGGACGCTCGGCGGCGCCGGCGAACAGGTCGCCATTATGAACCTGCTGATCGACGTGTGGGCCGACGCGCGCACCCGTCAGGCGTTCCGGGACATGCTCGACGCGCAGTATGCGCGCTGGGTGTCGGTGCTCTCTGACGCGCGAGCGCTCGGTTGGCTCGACGACACCTATGACTCGGGACTGCTGGTCGCGATCTTCTGGGCGGCCTCAATCGGCCAGGCCGTCATCCCGCATCGGTCCGGTCTCGACGTCGACAGCGCCGCCGTGAGCGATTTCTGCCTCGGCGTGCTTCGCGGTCACGTGTCGCGTTAGGCCACCGACGGGTCCACGGCCAGCTCGTCCTCGGTCGCCTCGACGGCGACGTGCGGCACGATCCGGTCGAGCCAGCGCGGCATCCACCAGTTGGCCCGTCCGATGAAGTGCATGAGGCTCGGTACGAGCACGGTGCGCAGGATGAAGGCGTCCATCAGGACCGCTCCGCCGAGTCCCACGCCGAACTCGGCGATGATGCGCTGGCCGCCGAAGGCGAAGGAGAGGAAGACCGAGATCATGATCAGCGCGGCCGCGGTGATCACGCGCCCGGTGTTGGCCTGGCCGCGCACGATGGCCTCCTCGTTGTCCCCGGTGTTGAGCCACTCCTCGTGCATGCGCGAGACGAGGAAGACCTGGTAGTCCATCGAGAGACCGAAGAGGATGGCGATCATGATGATCGGCAGGAACGACTCGATCGGCCCGGTGCCCGCGCCGATCAGGGTGCTGCCCCAACCCCACTGGAAGACCGCGACGACGAGCCCGAAGGAGGCCCCCGCGGCGAGCAGGTTCATCGCCGCGGCGACGAGCGGCACCAGCACGCTGCGGAAGGCCACCATCAGCAACAGACAGCCGAGCAGCACGATCACCCCGATGAAGAGCGGGATCTTGCTGCCGAGCACGGTCGCGAAGTCGGCGAAGACGGCGGTGAGGCCCCCGACGTAGATGGCGGTGTGCGTCGAGGCGGTCGCGCGCGGGATGTAGTCATTTCGCAGGGTGTTGATCAGCGTGTTGGTGGCCGTCGCCTGCGGGCTCGACTTCGGCACGACGGTGATCACGCCGACGGTGCCGTGGTTCGCCACGAAGAGCGGGGTCACGGCCGCGACGTCGGGCCGGTGGGCGAGGGAGGCGTCCAGGGCCCGCATCGTCGTGACGTCACGGGACGATCGAAGGTCGCCCACGACCACGAGCGGTCCGTTGAAGCCCGGGCCGAAACCCTTCGCGAGCAGGTCGTAGGCCTGGCGCGTGGTGGACGAGGGGGGGTTCGACCCCTGGTCCGAGCTGCCGAGGTGCAACGAGAAGTAGGGGGCGGCCGCGACGGCGATGACGGCGAACGCGGCCAGGGTGAGCACGCGCGGGTGGCGCGAGACGAAGTGCGCCCAGCGCTGCCAGGGACCGGCGACAACCACCGGTTCGGGTCCGTGGGCCGCGAGGGCCCGCCGCTCGCGTCGCCCGAGGACGCGGTGCTTCTGGAAGCCGAGCAGGGCTGGCAGCAGGGTGAGGGAGGCGAGCATGGTGATCGCGACCGTGATCGAGGCCGAGATCGCCACGCCGTTGAGGAACGACAGGCGCAGCACCAGCATGCCGGCGAGCGCGATCACCACGGTCGAGCCCGCGAAGAGCACCGCGCGCCCCGAGGTGTTGACCGCGGTGACGATCGACTCCTCGACGCTGAGGCCCCGTTTGAGGCCCTGACGGGCGCGCGTGACGATGAACAGGGCGTAGTCGATGCCCACGCCGAGGCCGATCAGGGAGCCGAGGATCGGCGCGAAGTTGGCGATGTTGATGACGTGACTGAGCAGCGTGGTCGCCGCCGAGGCGACGCCGATGGCGAAGAGCGCCACGCCGAGGGGCAGCAGCATCGCGAGGAAGGAGCCGAATGCGAAGAGCAGGATCAGCGCCGTCGCGAGGAGTCCGAAGATCTCGCCGGGGCTGCCGGTGGGCGCGTCGAGCTGACCGAAGGCGTTGCCACCGAACTGGACGTTGAGGCTCGCCGAACGGATCGAGGCGCCGACCGTCTCGACGGCGCGGATGTCGGCGAGGGGAAGTCGGAAGGCCTGCTGGCTGAAGTTCACGACGGCGTAGGCGATGGTGCGCTGGCGGTCGATCTGCAGGGCGCCGGGACAGGGCGCGGACGACGGGCAGAAGGGGGAGACGACGCTCGCCACGTCGGGCAGGCGGGCGACCTTGGCGAGCATCGCGTCGATCCGCGCGCGCTGCTGGTCGAGGGTGCCCGAGCGGGCCTGGAGGACGATCTGGTCGACGTCGCCCGACTTGGCGGGGATCTTCGCGAGCAGCTCCACCGCGTGGGTCGAGTTGGTGCCGGGCAGACTGAAGGCGTTGGCGTAGGCCGAGCCCTCACTGTGGGCGAGGAGGTTGATGGCGACGATGAGCACGACCCATACGCTGAGGACGTACCACCGGCGACGCACCGTGAGGCGCGCGAGCGATTTCATGACTCTCCTCAACTCCAGTGGGGGAACAGCGATTATACAAGCGATACAGGGCAGCGGGCTAGGGCTGGTGCGACGGTGAACGCGTCGCGTCCCGAGCGGTTCCCCGGGCATCGCTACCCCCAGGTCGTTCCCGAACCCGACGAGGTTCGGCCCGGCGCGCCCGCGCCCTGGGCGCACCTCGAGGCGAGCGCGCGCCGCTCGATCGACGTGGCCACGGTCGTGGGTCGCCTGGTCGAGCGGGGTCGCTGCCTCGCGTCGGGCCTGCCGTCACTCTCGGACGAGTTGCTCGCGCTCGGGCGCCAGCCGGGGCTCACGGTGCGCCCGAGTGCGGTGCTCGTGGCCCTGCTCGACGTCGAGGGCGAGGCCCACGTCGTGCTCACGCGACGGTCGCGAGCGCTGCGTCACCACCGCGGTGAGATCGCGCTGCCCGGCGGTCGTCGCGACGGCGACGAGGACGCGGTCGCGACGGCGCTTCGCGAGGCCAACGAGGAGGTCGGCCTCGACCCGGCCCTGGTCTCACCCGTCGGGTGGTTGAGCCCGATCGCGTCGGTCGTCTCCAACTCGGCGATCTGGCCCGTGGTGGCGACGGTGGCTGGTCGGCCACGGTGGCGGCCCCAGCCCGGCGAGGTCGAGCGCGTCTTCAGCGTCGCACTCACCGACCTGCTCGCCGACGACGCCTTCGTCGAGGAGCGGTGGCGTCGCGCGACGCCGCGGCCCGGGGCCGACGACGAGGGGTTCTTCCCGATCTACTTCTTCCGGGTCCCCGAGGACCTGATCTGGGGCGCGACGGCGCGGGTCTTGGTCGAGCTGCTCTCGATCGCGACCGGCGTGGACCGGTGACGCCTCGGACCGACTCCGGTAGATTGGGGGGATCGAGAACCCCGGCGGCGGGGCGGTATCGGAGGACACCATGGCGGAAGTTGAGATCGGCATCTACAAATCGGCGCGACAGGCGTACGGTTTTGACGACATCGCCATCGTGCCCTCGCGGCGCACGCGTGACCCCGAGGACGTCGACATCTCCTGGCAGATCGACGCCTACAAGTTCGAGTTGCCGATGCTCGGCTCGGCGATGGACGGCGCGGTCTCGCCCGCTACGGCCATCGAGATCGGTCGGCTGGGTGGACTGGGCGTCTTGAACCTCGAGGGCCTCTGGACCCGCTACGAGGACCCGATGCCGCTCTTCGAGGAGATCCGCGAGCTCGACGACGACAAGGCCACCGCGCGCATGCAGCAGATGTACCTAGAGCCCATCAAGCTCGAGCTCGTCGCCGAGCGGATCCGCGAGATGAAGCAAGCGGGCATCGTCACGTCCGCCTCCGTGACGCCCCAGCGCACCGACTGGATGTCCAAGACCATCACCGACTCGGGCCTCGACATCCTCGTGATCCAGGGCACCGTCGTGTCGGCTGAGCACGTCTCGCGCACCGCCGAGCCGCTCAACTTGAAGAAGTTCATCCGTGAGTTCGAGATCCCCGTCATCGTCGGCGGGTGCGCGAGCTACCAGGCGGCGCTGCACCTGATGCGCACCGGCGCCGCCGGCGTGCTGGTCGGCGTCGGTCCGGGCAACGCGTGCACCTCACGCGCCGTGCTCGGCATCGGCGTGCCCCAGGCGACGGCTATCGCCGACGTCGCGGGCGCGCGCATGCGTCACCTCGACGAGACCGGCGTCTACGTCCACGTCATCGCCGACGGCGGCATGAGCAAGGGCGGCGACATCGCCAAGGCCATCGCCTGTGGCGCCGACGCGGTGATGATCGGCTCGCCGCTGTCCAGCGCCGTCGAGGCGCCGGCGCGCGGCTTCCACTGGGGCATGGCCACCTTCCACCCGACGCTGCCGCGCGGCACGCGGGTGCGCACCCAGGTGCGCGGCACCCTGTCCGAGATCCTGCTCGGACCGGCCCACGAGAACGACGGACGACTCAACCTCTTCGGCGCGCTGCGCACGTCGATGGCGACTTGCGGGTACGAGACCCTGAAGGAGTTCCAGAAGGCCGAGGTGATGCTCGCCCCGTCCCTGCAGACCGAGGGCAAGTCGCTCCAGCGCGCCCAGGGCGTGGGCATGGGCCATTGACCAGTGTCCTCGTCGTCGACTTCGGTGCCCAGTACGCCCAGCTGATCGCGCGTCGCGTGCGCGAGGCGCACGTCTACTCCGAGATCGTCCCGTCCACCATCGCGGCACACGAGGTGCGCGCGAAGGCGCCCGCGGCGATCATCCTGTCGGGCGGGCCCAAGTCCGTCTACGAGACCCCGGCGCCGAGCCTCGACCCGGCCATCTACGACCTCGGCGTGCCGATCCTCGGCATCTGCTACGGCGCCCAGCTGATGGCCCAGCAGCTCGGTGGCGAGGTCGGCCACACGGGCTCGGGTGAGTACGGCCGCACCGAGGTGGCCCGCCTCGGCGCCTCGTCACTGCTCGAGGCCTGGCCCGAGACGGGCACCTGCTGGATGAGCCACGGCGACGCCATCACGCGTGCGCCCAACGGCTTCACGGTCACGGCCTCGACGCCCGGCGCGCCCGTCGCGGTGATGGAGGACGACGCTACGCGGCGCTACGCGGTGCAGTTCCACCCCGAGGTGTTGCACACCGAGCGCGGTCAGGAGCTCATCGCGCACTTCCTGCACGACCTGGCGGGGATCGCGCCGACGTGGACCAACACCTCGATCATCGACGAACAGGTCGGCGAGATCCGCGCGCGCGTCGGTGACGCGAAGGTACTCTGCGCGCTGTCGGGCGGCGTCGACTCGGCCGTCGCCGCGGCGCTGGTGATCCGCGCCATCGGCAGTCAGTTGACGTGCGTCTTCGTCGACACCGGCCTCATGCGCCTCGGCGAGGGTGAGCAGATCGAGTCGACCTTCACCGAGCAGTTCGGCGTCGAGCTCATCCACGTGAAGGCCCAGGACCGCTTCTTCGACGCGCTCGCCGGGGTCACGGACCCCGAGGCGAAGCGCAAGATCATCGGCGAGCTCTTCATCCGCGAGTTCGAGGCCGTCGCGCGCGACCTCGGCAGGGGCGGCGACGGGCCGCAGTTCCTCGTCCAGGGGACGCTGTACCCCGACGTCATCGAGTCCGGTTCCGGGCACGCCGCCACCATCAAGAGCCACCACAACGTCGGCGGACTGCCCGCCGACCTCTCCTTCACCCTCATCGAGCCCCTGCGCAAGCTCTTCAAGGACGAGGTCCGCCACGTCGGTGAGGAGCTCGGCCTGCCCGAGGGCATCGTCTGGCGCCAGCCGTTCCCGGGTCCGGGACTCGGCGTGCGCATCGTCGGCGAGGTCACCCGCGAGCGCGCCGAGATCCTGCGCCAGGCCGACGCCGTCGTCGTCGACGAGATCCGACGCGCCGGTCTCTACCGCGAGCTCTGGCAGAGCTTCGCCGTGCTGCCGGCGGTGCGCACCGTCGGCGTGATGGGCGACGGGCGAACCTACGCCTACCCGATCGTGATCCGGGCGGTCACGAGCGACGACGCCATGACCGCCGACTGGGCCCGCCTGCCCTACGACCTCGTCGAGCGGATCGCCAACCGGCTGATCCGCGAGGTAGCGGGCGTGAACCGCGTGGCCCTGGACGTGACGAGCAAGCCGCCGGGCACCATCGAGTGGGAGTGACGCGGTACTTCTCGGACGAGTCGCTCTTCCACGAGCCGACGTCCCCTGACCCCGACGCGTTGCTCGCGGACCTGACCGAGCCCCAGCGCGCGGCGGTGACCCAACGCGGCGGGCCGTTGCTCGTGGTCGCCGGCGCGGGGTCGGGCAAGACGCGCGTGCTCACGCGGCGCATCGCGCACCTGCTCGTGACCGGGGACGCTCGACCCCACGAGGTGATGGCCATCACCTTCACCAACAAGGCGGCCGACGAGATGCGCCGACGCGTGGTGGACCTCGTCGGCGAGGCGGCGACGCGCATGTGGGTCTCGACCTTCCACTCGGCCTGCCTGCGGATACTGCGCAGCCACGCCGACGTGCTCGGCTACGAGCGGGGCTTCTCGATCTACGACGCCGGCGACGCGCGCTCGGCCGTCGAGGTCATCATGAAGGAGCTCAACCTCGACCCCAAGCGGCTGCCGCCGCGCAGTGTCTCCTCGGCCATCTCGGCGGCGAAGAACGAGTCGGTGAACGCGACACGCTACGCCGATCGCTACGGGGACGACCCCTTCCACCGCCGCGTCGCCGAGATCTTCGCGCAGTACGAGAAGCGCCTGCACCTGGCCAACGCGATGGACTTCGACGACCTGCTCGTGAACGCCCTCGAGCTGCTCGTGCGTGACGACGCGGTGCGCGCGAGCTACCAGGACCGGTTCCGCTACCTGCTCGTCGACGAGTTCCAGGACACCAACGGCGTCCAGAACGAGCTCGTGCTGCTCCTGAGCGAGCAACACCGCAACCTGTGCGTGGTCGGCGACGCCGACCAGTCGATCTACCGGTTCCGCGCGGCCGACGTGCGCAACATCCTGCTCTTCGAGGAGCGGTTCCCCGACGCCGACGTCATCGTGCTCGAGCAGAACTTCCGCTCCACCCAGACGATCCTCGACGCGGCCAACGCCGTGATCGCACAGAACCCCGGGCGGCGCGCGAAGCACCTCTTCACCGAGGGCGACCAGGGCAGCAAGATCCGCCTTTACCGCGCCGGGGACGAGTACGAGGAGGGACGCTACCTCGCGAGTGAGCTGCGCCGGCTGCGCGCGGAAAACCAGCTCGAGTGGCAGGACATGGCGGTCTTCTACCGCACCAACGCCCAGAGCCGCGTGCTCGAAGAGGAGTTCCTCCACGCCGGGGTGCCCTACCGGGTGATCGCCGGCCTGCCGTTCTACAACCGCAAGGAGGTCAAGACCGCCCTCGCCTACGCGCGGCTCGTGGTGAACCCGCGCGACGAGGCCTCCGCGCGGCGCGTCATCAACGAGCCCAAGCGCGGGGTCGGCGACGCCGCCCAGGCCAAGCTCGGCGCCTACGCGGCCGAGCACGGGCTCTCCTTCGCCGAGGCGCCGTGGTACGCGGCGAACGCCGGACTGAGCGGGCGGGCCCTCGCGGGCGCGACGCGCTTCACGACGGCCCTCGACCGGTTGCGCGACCGGCTGGGCGAGCTCACCCCGCGCGAGCTGATCGACGCCATCGTCGACGAGACCGGCCTCGGGGACTCGCTGCGCGAGGGGCCACCCGACGAGGCGGCCAGTCGACTGGAGAACCTCGGCGAGCTGGCCTCGGCGGCCGCGCAGTACGAGACGGTGCTCGACTTCGTCGAACGCGTGGCGCTCGTCGCGGACTCGGACCAGCTCGACCAGGGCGCCGGCGCGGTCTCGCTGATGACCCTGCACGTTGCCAAGGGACTCGAGTTCCCCGTGGTGGCGATCACGGGCCTCGAGGAGACGATCTTCCCGCACCGCCGGGCCCTCGCCGACGAGGACGAGCTCGAAGAGGAGCGACGGCTCTGCTACGTCGGGATCACGCGCGCGATGTCCCACCTCGTGCTCACCCACGCCTGGAGTCGTACCCAGTGGGGCCAGCGCACCGACGCGCTGCCGAGCCGGTTCCTCACCGAGATCCCGCCCGCCCTCGTGCACGACGTGTCGCGCACGACCCCGCTGCGCCGTCGCGAGGTCGCGTACGAGGAGGGCTTCGTCGGTCGCCAGAGCGAGTTCGCCGCCGGTCGGGCCATCGGGTCGGGCGCGGCCCCGCCGGTGCGCTCCACGGGCGCCGAGACCCTCGGCCTGGTGGCGGGCGAGCGGGTCGTGCACGACCGCTACGGCGCGGGCACCGTGGTGCGCGTCGAGGGCGAGGGCCCGCGCGCGCGTGCGACGGTCTCCTTCGTCGAGCACGGCACCAAGCAGCTGGTGCTCGCCATGACGCCGCTTCGCCGCGCGGAGTCCTGATCGTGTGTCGTTTCTAAAACGTCCTTAAGAAACCCTGCGACGCCGAATGGAGTTCAGCCCGACCGTGGAAGAATGGAACCTCATGGATTCCGCCCGCCCCGTCTACCGGCCGCCCTCGGCGCCGCGGAGTCACCGACTGCCCCAACGCATCTACTGGCGTCGCCGCGTGATCGTCGCGCTCGCGACGGTGACCTTCGTGGTCGTCGCCTACCTCGGCGGCACGCTCGCGATGGCGCTGCGCAACCCGACCTACGGCGTGAGCTACATGGCGCGCGGGGCCGAGTGGGGCCGTCAGCACGGCCTCGGGCCGTTCGTGACTTGGGTCGAGACCGAGTACTACAAGCTGAACCCGGCCAAGGTCGGTGGCAAGCCGCCGGCGAAGTCCTTCGGCTCCGGGGTCACCGCCGTGAAGGTGCCGGCCACCGGCCACCTGCCCGAGCCGCCGCGCGTGATCAGCCCCGCCGCCCACCCCCTGCCCGGTGAGGGCGTCTGGCACGTGGCGGGGCGCACTGACAACGGCGTGCCCACGGTCTATGAGGCCTTCATCCGTCCCGACGCGGTCCACACCAGCTACGTGGTGGGCATCGCGTGGATGGACCCGACGCTGCTGCGCGCCCAGCTCTACTCGGGCTCGTTCATCCCCGGGGGCAACTACCACTTCATCTACTCCGCGCCCATCACCCCCTTCGCGAGCCGCTCGCTCGTCGCCGCCTTCAACGCGGGCTTCCGGATGCAGGACGCCAACGGCGGCTACTACACCCAGGGCCAGATGATCCTGCCGCTGCGCAAGGGCGCGGCCTCGGTCGTGGTCTACAAGGACGGCACGATGACCGTCGGTGCGTGGGGCTCACCGGGCTTCACCATGAACAACCAGGTCGCCTCGGTGCGCCAGAACCTCAACCTGCTCGTGATCAACGGGCACCCGGCCCCGGACCTGTCGAACCCGGCCCTGTGGGGGGCGACCCTCGGGGGGACCTTCAACGTCTGGCGCTCGGGCCTCGGGGTCACCAAGGATGGCGCCATCGTCTACGTCGGCGGCCCGGCGCTGTCGATCACCGACCTCGCCAACGTGCTGGTGCGCGCCGGGGCGGTCACCGGGATGCAGCTCGACATCAACACCGACTGGGTCCAGTACTCGACCTTCACCGGAGCGCCCAACGCCGTCATCACCGGGGCGAACGGCACCAGCCTGCTCAGCACCATGAACGGGCCGCCGTCGCGCTACTTCGCGACGTGGTGGAACCGCGACTTCTACACGATGTCGCTGCGCACCGTGCCCAAGACCACCGGTCTGCTCGCGCCCTCCTCGTCGCACGGCTAGCGCCGGCGGACCTGTCAGACTTGGTCCGTGCGGACCAAGATCCTCGTGGTCGTCGTCGTCGGCCTGGCTGCGCTCATGATCGCCGCGGCCCTGTGGCTGTCGAGTGACGCCCCGAGCGCCCCGACCGCGCCCCGGCTGGTGGAGACCTTCCGCGTCCCGGCCTGCCGCGCGGGCACGACCGGCGCCGAGGGCTGCGCGGAGCGCCGCGTGCTCGCCCTGGACGCCACGATCAACCAGCTGCGTGGTGAGATCGTCGCGGCCGCGCCCTACGCGGCGCGCGACTTCATCGCCGGTGAGCGTCAGTGGTACGCGGCGCGCGAGTGGCGCTGTCGCGGTCGCGCCACCGGCGCCGTCGAGACCCTCGCACGCTCGGCGTGTCTGATCGACGCGGACCAGTTGCACGTGAGTGTGCTCATCGAGCGGCTCGACGACGCGACGAGCTAGCGGTCAGCGACCTTGCGCCAGATGGGGGCGGGCAGGTGTCGCAGCACGAAGAACACGTAGCGCAGGATCGGCGGACTCCAGATGACCCGCGCGGAGCCCGCGAGCCCGCGCACGACGTTCTCGGCGACCTCGTTCACGCCGGTCGTGAAGGGGATCTCGGGCTCGCCCGTGGTCATCTTGGAGCGAACGAAACCCGGGCGCAGGATCTGCAGGGTGACGCCGGTTCCCTCGAGGGAGTCGGCGAGCCCGTCGCAGAGCCGGTCGAGGCCGGCCTTGGCGCCCGAGTAGAGGTACGAGCTGCGCCGCACGCGAATCGCGGCCACCGAGCTCATCACGAGGATCCGCCCGTGGCCCTGGGCGACGAGGCGGCGACGCACCTCGGCGAGCGCCGCGACCGGCCAGGCGTAGTTCACGGTCGCCATGGTCGCGGCCATGGTCGGGTCGTCCTCGTACTCGAGCTGCTTGCCGAGCAGCCCGACGGCCTCGATCACGAGGTCGACGGGTTCGTCCATGGCCCCAAAGCAGTCCGACACGGCCCGGGCCGCGTCGAGGGGCTCGGTGGCGTCAAAGAGCACCGTGTGGGTCGTCGTCGCGCCGTAGTCGCGGGCCTCGGCCGCGGCCTCGTCGAGCAGCGTCTGGTTGCGTCCCGCGAGCACCACGTGGTGGGCGCGCGCCGAGCAGAGCTTCTTGACCACCGCGCGTGCGATGTCCGAGGTGCCGCCGAGCACGACGATGGTCTGGGGTTGGCCGAAGGCGTTCTCCATGGGTGGTCATCCTTCTCTGAGCCGCAGCCGACGAGCGAGGTCGCTCGTGAGGTGGCGCTCCGGGTCGATGGTATCGGCCAGGGCGGCGAACTCGCCCAGGCGGGGGTACATCGCGCGCACGTGTTGGGGCGAGAGGCGCGAGTCCTTCGCGAGATAGACCCGGCCCCGCGCGGCGATGACGAGCTCGTCGAGCTCGTCGAGCAGCGCCGCGAGCCTCGCGGGCCCGACCGGCAGGTCGAGCGCGAGGGTCCAGCCCGGCTGGGGGAAGGAGAGGGGTGCGGGGTCGCCGGGCCCGAAGCGCTTCAAGACCGCGAGGAAGCTCGGCACGCGTGACGCCGAGAGCCGCGCGATCGCCGTGGTGACGGTCTCGGCGGCGTCGTCGGGCACGGCGAACTGGTACTGGACGAAGCCCCGCGGGCCGTAGAGGCGGTTCCAGTCGCGTAGCCCGTCGAGGGGGTGGAAGAACGACCCGATCGACTGGGCCTCGCCCACGCGGTGACGCGGCGCGGCGCGGAACCACAGCTCGTTAAAGGCGGTGATGGTGGCCGGGTTGAGCAGTCCCGGGGGCGCGGTGATGGGCACCGCCAGGCGCGCCGCGCGCGGCGCGTGGTTCGTGGGGTCATCGCCGGCCGGTGCGCTCGCGTGGTCGCCGCGGGTCAGGATCGAGCGGCCCATGCGTCGACCGCGCGCCATGCAGTCGACCCAGGCGACCGAGTAGCGGTACCGGTCGTCGCCCTCGACCATGGCGGCCATGACCTCGTCGAGGTCGTCGTAGCGGTCGGTGTCCACGAGCACCTGGTCACTCGCGATGGCGAGCAGTTGCAGGGTGACCTCGCTCACCACACCGGTGAGGCCCATGGCCCCGAAGGTCGCCCAGAAGAGCGCCGGCTCGACCTCGGGGCTGAGCGCGTGCACCCCGGTCGGGGTGACCAGGCGCATCGCGCGCACGTGGCGCGCAAAAGAGCCGTCGACGTGGTGGTTCTTACCGTGCACGTCGGCCGCGACCGCACCGCCGATCGAGACCTGACGGGTGCCCGGGGTCACCGGGACGAACCAGCCCTGGGGGATCGCCACCGTGAGCAGGTCCTCGATCGAGACCCCCGCGCCGAGCGTGACGAGCCCGTCGGGACCGATCGGGCCGATCGCGTTGAGCCCGGCGTTGTCGAGCACGAGGCCGCCGCCGACCTGGGCGGCGTCGCCGTAGCTGCGACCGAGCCCGCGCGCGATCACGGCCGGGGCGCGTAGGGCGGCCGCGATGGCCTCCTCGGTCGCCGGCGCGTCGAGCTGCGCGAAGCTCCCCGCCGTGCGGCCCCAGCCGGTGAGCCGGGTCCTCACGCGTAGATCCCGATGAAGAGCAGGACCGCCCAGGAGAGCCCGAGCAGCTGGACGATGCGGTTGCGCCAGAGCAGGTCCTCGGGGGCCTGGCCCTCGCCGGCCTCGGCGGCGCGCATGATGTAGAGCATCGCGTAGACGACCGGTATCACGGTGAGCCGGATCGGCACCATGTGGTGGCGCAGGCTCGACAGCCCGCCGTAGGAGGTGTCAAAGGCCCACAGGCAGTAAGTGGTGATCACCACGGTCGCGGTCATCGTGAGCGCCGAGTGCAAGAAGTCCGGGCTGTACTCGGCGAGGACCTTGCGCGTGGCCCCGGCGCCGACCTGTTGGAGCTCGCTCGAGCGCTTGCCCACCACGAGGAAGAGCGCGCCGAAGGAGATCACGACGAGGAACCAGGCCGAGACGTAGATGTGCGAGGCCGCGGCCCCGGCGTAGGCGCGCAGGAAGAAGCCGCTCGCGACGAAGCCGAGTTCGATGATCGCGACGTTCTTCACGCCGAAGTTGTAGGCCAGGTGGATCGCGAGGTAGAGCGAGAGGATCAGGTAGAGCCCCTCGGGCTGCCAGAGCAGCATCGGCAGGGTGAAGGCGACGAGCGTGAGCACGAGCGCCGCGGCGAGCGCCCAGGACACGCGCAGCTGGCCCGCGGGGATGGCGCGGTGGCGCTTGGTGGGGTGTCGCCGGTCGGCCTCGAGGTCGCGCACGTCATTGAGCAGGTAGATCGCCGAGGACAGCGCGCAAAAGCAGAGGAAGGCCGCTGCGGTGTGGCGCTGCACGTCGGCGTGGGTGGCGACCCCGGCCGCGACCGGGGCGACCCCGATCAGCCCGTTCTTTAGCCACTGGACCGGTCGCATCGCCGAGATGAGGGCACGAACCGGTCCGCGTGCAGTCGCCACGTCGCTCGCCACGGGTCCACGCTAATGGGTCTGGGCGACGCGCCGGGTGGCGTCGCGACGTCGCGCGATTCGAGGCGCGACCCCGATGCCCGATGTCCACGACACCACGCGGGCACGTGACGGCCGCAGCGGCCGAATGGGGGCCGTCGTGGGGCGTTCTATGCTGGCATCCGATGGAACGCACGTACCGAGTGGTGGTGGCCAAGCCTGGCCTGGACGGCCACGACCGCGGCGCGAAGGTGATCGCGCGTGCGCTGCGCGACGCCGGGTTCGAGGTCGTCTACACCGGTCTACACCAGACGCCCGAGCAGATCGCCCAGGCGGTCGTCCAGGAGGACGCCGACGCGCTCGGGCTCTCGCTGCTCTCGGGTGCCCACAAGGTGCTCGTGCCGCGGGTGCTCGCCCTGCTCGCCGAGGCCGGCCGCGAGGACGTGACCGTGGTCGTCGGGGGGATCATCCCCGACGCCGACATCCCCGACCTCGAGGCCGCGGGCGTGGCGAGGGTCTTCACCCCCGGCGCGTCGCTCGGCGAGATCGGCTCGTGGCTCGAGGCGACCCTGGACGCGCGCGAGCACACCGCCTAGGCGGACAGATTTCGGTAGTACTGGCAGAGAAAGTGGACGACGATGGACCTTTTTGAGTATCAGGGGAAGCAGTACTTCTCGCGATTCGACATCCCCGTCTCACCCGGCGGCGTCGCGGACACCGTCGAGGAGGCGCTGCGCGTCGCCGCGCGCGTCGGCTTCCCCGTGGTCGTCAAGGCCCAGGTGAAGGTCGGCGGCCGCGGCAAGGCCGGCGGCGTCAAGCTCGCCGCCACCGAGGACGAGGTGCGCACCCACGCGGGCGCGATCCTGGGACTCGACATCAAGGGCCACGTGGTCAAGCGCCTGTGGGTCGAACACGCGAGTGACATCGAGAAGGAGTACTACGCGTCCTTCACGTTGGACCGTCCGAACAAGGTCCATCTCGGCATGCTGAGCGCCCAGGGGGGCGTGGAGATCGAGGTCGTCGCCGAGGAGAACCCCGACGCGATCGCGATGCTCCAGATCGACCCGCTGGTCGGTCTGGACGTCGCCACGGCGCGTCGCTGGGTCGCCGAGGCGGGACTGGATGAGGCGGCGCGCGCCCAGGCCGCCGAGCTGCTCGTCAAGCTCTACACCTGCTACGTCGAGGGCGACTGCGACCTCGCCGAGGTGAACCCGCTCATCCTCACCCCCGACGGCCGGGTGCACGCGCTCGACGCGAAGGTCACCCTCGATGAGAACGCGGCGTTCCGCCACCCCGAGTGGGAGGAGTACCGCGCGACCGAGACCGAGGACCCGCGCGAGAAGATGGCCAAGGAGAAGGGTCTCAACTACATCGGTCTGGACGGCACCGTCGGGATCATCGCCAACGGCGCCGGGCTCGCGATGTCGACCCTGGACGTGGTGAACCAGGTGGGCGGCTCGGCCGCGAACTTCCTCGACATCGGCGGCGGCGCCAACGCCGACGTGATGGCCGCCGCCCTCGAGGTCATCAACACCGACCCCAAGGTGAAGTCGATCTTCGTGAACATCTTCGGCGGCATCACGCGCGTCGACGAGGTCGCCAAGGGCGTTGTCGAAGCGCTCAGCCGCGTGACGATCAGCGCGCCGATCGTGCTGCGACTCGATGGCACCAACGCCGTCGAGGGCCGCGCGATCCTCGAGGCGCACCTCAACGACCGACTTCTCACCGAACCGACCATGTTGGACGCCGCCCGTCGGGCCGTGGCCTTCGCGAACCAGTAAGGACCGACCATGAGCATCTTCGTAGACGAGAACACCAAAGTCATCGTGCAGGGACTGACCGGCGGCCAGGGCCGCTTCCACGGTCTGCGCAATCGCGACTACGGCACCAAGGTCGTGGGCGGGGTCACCCCGGGCAAGGGCGGCACCGACGTCGACGGCATCCCCGTCTTTAACACCGTCGCCGAGGCCGTCGCCGCCACCGGGGCCACGGCCTCCTTCGTCGTCGTGCCGCCGAAGTTCGCGGCCGACGCCATCATCGAGGCCGCCCAGGGTGGCATCACGTTCATCGTGAGCATCACCGAGGGCATCCCCGCCCACGACGAGGCCCGCGTGTACAACCGGCTCGTCGAGGAGTTCCCCGGCGTGCGTCTGCTCGGGCCGAACTGCCCGGGCATCATCAGCCCCGGTAAGTGCAACATCGGCATCACCTCGGGCGACATCGCCCTCGCGGGTGGCCCCGTCGGCATCGTCTCGCGTTCGGGCACCCTCACCTACCAGGCCCTCCACGAGCTCAGCCAGCAGGGGATCGGCCAGACGACCTGCGTGGGCATTGGCGGGGACCCGGTCCCGGGCACGAACTTCATCGACTGCCTGGCCGCCTTCGAGGCCGACCCCGAGACCAAGGCCGTCATGATGATCGGCGAGATCGGCGGCTCCGAGGAGGAGCGTGCCGCGGAGTGGATCAAGGCGCACATGACCAAGCCGGTCGTGGCCTACGTCGCCGGGGTCACCGCACCCGCCGGTCGCAAGATGGGCCACGCGGGCGCCATCATCTCGGGCTCCAAGGGCACCGCCCAAGCCAAGATGGCGGCACTGCGCGAAGCCGGCGTCCACGTCTGTCTCAACCCGACCGAGGCCGGCGAGAAGATGGTCGAGATCGTCCGGGCGCTCTAGACGTTGGGCGACGTCCGACTCTGCGTCCTGGTGTCCGGTTCGGGCACGATCCTCGAGGCGATGTTCGCCGCGGGCCTCGAGGTCGCCCTGGTGGTCGCGGACCGACCGTGCCGGGCCCTCGAGGTCGCCGACGACCACGGGATCGACGCCCTGCTGCTCGATCGCGCCCTCTACGGCGGCTTCACGCCGGCCTTCGACCGCGACGCCTACAGCCGGGACCTCGCGACGCTGCTCGCGTCGCACCGCATCGACCTCGTCGCGATGGCCGGATTCGGCACGGTGACGACGCGGACCTTCCACGAGGCGCTGCCCGGTCGGGTGCTCAACACCCACCCGAGCCTGCTGCCCGACTTCAAGGGCTGGCACGCCGTCGCGGCCGCGCTCGCCGCGGGGGTTCCCGAGTCGGGCTGCACGGTCCACGTGGCCACCGAGGCGCTCGACGACGGGCCGATCCTCGCCCAGCGCCGGGTGCCGGTGCTCGCCGGGGACTCTGAGAGCGACCTGCACGAACGGATCAAGACCGTCGAGCGCGTGCTCTACCCCGACGTCGTCGCGCGCGTGATGCGCGCGCTCGCCGAGGGCCGCGAGCCGGCGTCGATCGTTATCGAGATGGGAGATGAGTAGATGCGGGCATTACTGAGCGTGTGGGACAAGACGGGTCTCGTCGAGTTCGCCGAGGGGCTCGTCGGGCTCGGCTACGAGCTGGTCGCCTCGGGCGGCACCGCGACGGCCCTCGACGAGGCGAACGTCGCCCACGTGGACGTCGCCGCGGTCACGGACTTCCCCGAGATGCTCGGCGGCCGGGTGAAGACCCTGCACCCGATGATCCACGGGGGCATCCTCGCCGACCGCGACGTGCCCGAGCACCTCGAGGCGCTCGCCACCCACGAGATCACCCCGATCGACCTCGTGGTGTGCAACCTCTACCCCTTCTCCTCCAATCCCTCGGTCGAGCTCATCGACGTGGGCGGCCCGACGATGGTGCGCGCCGCGGCGAAGAACCACGCCCACGTGGGCGTCGTGACCAACCCCGCCCAGTACGGGGCCGTGCTCGCCGAGCTCGTCGCGGCCGGGACCCTGAGCGACCAGACGCGACACCGCCTGGCGCGCGCCGCCTTCGCCCACACCGCGGCCTACGACGCGGCCATCGTCGCGTGGTTCGACGGCGGCGGGTCGATCGGCGAGGCGCCGAGCGCGCTCGACGCGGCGTTGCCCGAGACCATCCACCTCAGCCTCGAGCGCGTCGAGACGCTGCGCTACGGCGAGAACCCCCACCAGGTCGGGGCCCGCTACCGCGCGGCCGGCACGGATCCGTGGTGGGACCACGTGCACCAGCACGCCGGCTCGCCCCTGTCGTACCTGAACCTCTTTGACGCCGACGCCGCGTGGCGCCTCGTGCACGAGCTCGCCGCCGACGCGCCCGGTCGGGCGGCCGTGGCGATCATCAAGCACGCGAACGCCTCGGGCGCCGCGCTCGGCGCGACCCTCGTCGAGGCCTTTGCCGCCGCGCTCGCGGCCGACCCCCAGAGCGCCTTCGGTGGCGTGGTGGCCGTCGGCGGCGAGCTCGACGACGAGCTCGCCGAGGTGATCGCCGCCGGTCCCCAGGCCGACGTCATCATCGCGCGGTCCTTCGGTGACGGCGCCGTCGAGCGACTGCGCGCGCGCCGCAAGGCGACGCGCCTGCTGAGCGGCCCCGCGCCCGAAGCGCTCGCGCGCTCGATCCGGACCTTCGGGAACACCGCCCTCGTCCAGGACGCCGACGAGCTGCTCGCCGCGCCCTCGACGTGGCGCTGCGTGACCGAGGCCCAGCCGACCCCCGCCCAGCTCGTCGACCTCGCGGTGGCGTGGCGGGTCTGTGCGCGCACGACCTCGAACGCCATCGTCATCGCGCGCGACGGGGTCGCGGTCGGGGTGGGCGCGGGTCAGCAGTCGCGCGTCGTCGCGGCCGGGGTCGCCACGACCAAGGCGGGCCCGCTCGCCGCCGGCGCGGCCGCCGCCTCGGACGCCTTCTTCCCCTTCGCCGACGGTCTCGAGTCCCTGACCGACGCCGGCGTGACCGCGATCGTCCAGCCCGGCGGCTCGGTGCGCGACGGCGAGGTCATCGAAGCCGCCAACCGAGCCGGGATCGTGATGCTCATGACCGGCGAACGACACTTCCGACACTAGGAGAGCCATGACCGCCACCCTGCTCGACGGACAACGCGTCGCCAACCGCATCAAGATGGAGCTCGCCGACCGGGCCGGGCGACTCGCCGCCGAGGGCCGACCGGTGGGACTGGGCACGATCCTCGTCGGTGACGACGGCCCGAGCGCGAAGTACGTCGCGATGAAGCACGCCGACTGTGAGGAGGTGGGCATCGTCTCGTTCCACGAGCACCTGCCCGCGAGCGCCACCCAGGGCGAGATCGAGGCGGTCGTCGACCGGATGAACGCCGACGAGCGGATCCACTCGATCCTCGTCCAACTGCCCCTGCCGGCGGGCATCAACGAGGAGGAGGTGCTCTTGCGCGTCGACCCCGCGAAGGACGTCGACGGCCTGCACCCCACCAACCTCGGGCGCCTCGTGATGGGCGCGCCGGGTCCGCTGCCCTGCACGCCCGCGGGCATCGTCGAGCTGCTCAGCGACTACCAGGTGCCCGTCGAGGGCCAACACGTCGTGGTGATCGGACGGGGCCTCACCATCGGGCGCCCCCTCGCGCTCCTGCTCGCGCTGAAGCGTCCGGGCTGTAACGCCGCCGTGACGGTCGTGCACACCGGGGTGGCCGACCTCGGGGCGATCACGCGAACCGGGGACGTCGTCGTGGCCGCCGCCGGACGGGCTGGACTCGTCACCCCGGACATGGTCAAGCCCGGCGCGGCGGTGGTCGGGGCGGGTACGAGTTGGTCGGGCAAGAAGCTCCTGAGCGACGTCGAGGAAAGCGTCGCCGACGTGGCCGGATGGATCACGCCGCGCATCGGTGGCGTGGGGCCGATGACGCGTGCCATGCTGGTTCGCAACGCCGTACTCGCGGCGCAGAAAGTGCGATGACAATGGACGAACTCGGTCGTGAATACGACGAGCGGCCGTGGGGTAACTACACGGTCCTCGACGACTCCTCTTTCGACTACAAGGTGAAGCGCATCGTGGTCATGCCCGGTAAGCGCCTCAGCTACCAGACCCACGCCCGTCGGGCCGAGCACTGGTACTTCCTCGCCGGTCGCGCGACGGTGGTGCTCGCCGGCGTCGAACGCGAGGTCGGCGCCGGCGACTCGGTGGACGTCGCGCTCGGAGAGGCGCATCGTTGCGAGAACCGCGGCGACGCACCGGTCATCTTCATCGAGATCCAGCACGGTACCTACTTCGGTGAGGACGACATCGTGCGGCTCGAAGACGATTTCGGTCGCGCCTAGTCCGTGCGCATCGACACGCTGTTGGCGGCCGGGCTCACCCGGTCGTTCGAGTTCTTCCCGCCCAAATCCGACGACGAGGCGCGCGTGCTCGACACGACGCTCGCCGACCTGGTGCCCCTGTCGCCGTCGTTCGTCTCGGTGACGTACCGGGGCGGGGCCGAGTCCCGTCAGCGCACCTTCGACCTCGTGACGCGGATCCAGCACGACGGGGTCATGACCGCGATGGCTCACCTGATTTGCGTCGGCCACACGCGGGCCGCGATGGCCGACGTGCTCGCGCGCTGCGCGGCCGCCGGCGTGCAGAACGTGATGGCCCTCGGCGGTGACGTGCCCGATGACGGCTCGAACGTGTCGAGCGACTTCGCCCACGCCATCGACCTCGTCGAGCTCGCGCGTGAGGTCGGAGACTTCGCGATCGGCGTGGCGGCCCACCCCCAGGGCCATCCCCGGTCGGCGAACCACGCCGAGGACCGGCGCCACCTCGCTGCGAAGCTCGACCTCGCGGACTTCGCCGTGACCCAGTTCTTCTTCCGGGCCGACGAGTGGAGTCGACTCGTCGCCGAACTGGCTGATCTCGGAGTGCACAAACCGGTCCTGCCGGGCATCATGCCCGTGACGAGCTTGAGCAGCGTCAAGCGGATGGCCGTGATGGGCGCCACCGTGCCCGACGAGTTGGTGGACCGCCTGGTCGCCGCGGACGAGGTCGGCGGGCCGGCGGCGGTGCGCGCGGCCGGTATCGAGGCGGCGACCACGCTGTCGAGGGAGTTGCTCGCTCGCGGCGCGCCGGGACTGCACTTCTACACGCTCAACCGCTCGACGGCGACGCGCGAGATCCACCGGGCGCTCTTCGAGGTCTGACGGATCGTTGACCTAGTGTCGTACGCTTCGGGGGTGGGGGAAGACTCAGATGACGCACGGCTCCCCATCGCGGAGTTCGCCTTCCCCGGACCACTGCGTGACCGGCTGGTCGACGCAATACTGCGTGGTGAGAAGGTGTCGACGACGAGTCTCGCCGCCGAGTACGAACTCAGTGAGCCGATGCCCGAGCCGGGGCAACGATTCGCCGTCGTGGATTCGGATGGTCGGCGCGTCGCGGTGATCGAGGTGACCGACGTCGTCGTCGTGCCACTGGGCGCGGTTGACCTCGCGCACTGCGTCGACGAGGGCGAGGGCCACACGACTGTTGAGGCGTGGCGCGAGGCGCACGAGGCCTTCTGGCGCGGCGACGACGTGCGCGCCGAGCTCGGCGAGCGCGTCGCGGTCCTTGATGACGCGACACCGGTAGTCCTGGAGCGTTTCGAACTGGTCGCACGTGGTGACAGTCGGGACCGGTGAGGATGTGATAGTCGCTGTGGGTGCCCTCGTTCGCAATGGGCGACCTTGAGCGGAGGCGTGGAGTTCGTCACGGCGTCGTAGTCAACGCGTGATCGGTCGGCCGATGCCAGCGAAGTCGGGCCCGAACCAGATCGGTGTGATCTGGACGACCGTTCCCGTCCGTTCAGCCTGGATCACCTTGCCGCTACCGATGTAGAGCGTCTCGTGGTCGCCGCCATCTTTACCGTAGAAGAGGATGTCACCGGGGCGAAGGTCGAACAGGGGCACCCGTTCGGTCGCGGCGAACTGGAATCCTGAGTAGTGCGGCAGAAATATCCCCGCGGCCGCGTAGGCGAGCAGGATGAGCCCCGAGCAGTCCACACCTCGACGTGACGCGCCACCCCACACGTAGGGGACACCGAGCAGGCTGAACGCGGCGCGGATGGCGACACTTGCTCGGTCGTCGACCGGAAGGGCGGGATATCCGACGACGGGCTTCGCTGATTGGAGCGTGCGCGCGGCCGCCGCGGCCGCCGCGGCCTGCTGCAAACGAATGTAGGTGGCGATGTCACGGGTCACCTTGCTCAACGCGTCGTGCAGCGTGCCGAGCAGGACTCGAGCGTCGGCGACGGCACGTCGGGCGGTGGTCGCCGCCGCCGCCGCACGGCGAACCTCGGCGGCGAGGACGTGGCGTTGCGTGCCGAGTCGCTCGGATGTGTCGCGCAGCGCCGCCATCGCGGTCGAGATCCGACCCTCGACGTAGTGCAGATAGACCCCGCGCGATCCATCATCAGACGGACTCGAGAGGAACGGGGTCGCGTCATTGGTGGGATTCACGCCGGTGACGTAGGCGTAAACGACATCGGCTCGAAGCGTGTCGCGGTCGCGCGCCTGCTGGAGGGCGATGGAGGAAGCGACGACCCGCGTGTTCGTGATGGCGTCTTCGACCCGGCGCAGATTGATTTGAGCGAGGTCGTAGCGCTGACTCGCGGCGTCCATCCGGTCGCTGATCGACTGAATCTGCTCGTACAACCGTGCGGCGGCCGCATGATCATTCGTGATCGACGCGCTCGAGGCGCTCGAACCGGTGCCGAGCGTCGACGCGACGCTGAGCGTCGCGACGGCGATTGTGCGCAGCGCTCGGTGGCCGCGCGACGTCAGTGGTGTTTCCCACGTCGTCGTATCGACCCTGCGTGGACGCTTCGGGCCGCACACGTCAGTCGACCCAGTGGGGAGCGACGTGTCGCGGCGACGCGGTGACCGTCAACGGTCTCGGTGACGGTCCGTGACGCGCTGGCCCCCGTGGTGTCGCGCGTGCGCCGTCAGGTCATCGACGCGTTCCTCGTTCGGTGGTGAGTCGGCGGTGGTTGACCGGTGCGCTTCGCGAGCGTCGTGGCAGCAGTCCGCGCAACCGGCGTGCGTGTGTCGGCCACGGTGTATCGTGACCATGGCACCGAGTGACGCCACGATCAGCAGTACGTAAATCGTCGTCTCGCTGCGCACCACGTGCTGTCCCTTCAGCCGCATGAGGTCATCTTGTCTGGGGGTTTCGAAGAACTCGTGCGCGTGGTCTGAAGATGTTGTGACGGCGCGTCCAGCTCGAGCGCGTGAAGGTTTGACTCGTTACGCGTCGCTACGAACGGATTGTTTGTCGCGATTCTCGTATCTCCACAACGTCTCCATCTCGACTTCACGACTCCTTCGACGGGTGCCAACAGAGTGGTCCTAGTCGAAGTTGACACAGTCGAGGTGAGGAGCACGGATGATGTGGGGTAATGGCTGGGGATACTCGTGGGTCGGTGTGGTGTCCATGGGATTGGTGTGGTTCGCGATA
The DNA here is from genome assembly GCA_021837305.1 of Actinomycetes bacterium. GTDB lineage: Bacteria > Actinomycetota > Acidimicrobiia > Acidimicrobiales > RAAP-2 > RAAP-2. The sequence continues at coordinate 5,951 of JAKBGV010000004.1, read as the reverse complement.
CTCGCGGGCGTCGTGTGGCTCGTGCGTGGGCTAGCCGACCCGCCGGCTCGGCGACACGACAGTGCGCGTCAGTTGCTCGATGAGCGGTTCGCGGCTGGTGACATCTCGGTCGAGGACTACGAGGCTCGCCGACGCGTTCTCCAGTAGTTGCGTGCACGTGGCAGAGTTGGTGTGTACGCAGTCCACCCGTGACGATTCGGAAGGGTGACGTTGGTCGCCACAGTGTTGGTAGTCGAAGACGAGGCGAAACTTCGCCAGCTCCTGCGCGACATGTTGGAGCGCGAGGGTCTGGCCGTGGTGACGACCGGTTCCGGGGCCGAGGCCATCGATGTCGCCGGTCGGATCGCGCCCGACCTCGTCGTGCTTGACCTGGGTCTGCCCGATATCGCGGGTGAAGATGTTGCGCGCGAGATTCGGCGACGGACCGAGACCCCGATCTTGATGTTGACCGCCAAGGTCACGGAGGAGGACCGGATTCGGGGCCTCGAACTCGGTGCGGACGACTATATGACGAAACCTTTTAGTCCCCGTGAGTTCGTGCTTCGGGTCCAGGCGGTGCTTCGCCGGACTCGGGTCCAGGTGTCCGACGATGGCCCGATGTCCTTTGGCCACCACGAGGTCGAGATCGACGAGGAGCGCCACGAGGTCCGGGTACGTGGTGAGACCGTTGAACTCACGCCGACCGAGTGGGGCCTCCTCGTCGCCCTTGGGACCACGCCGGGACGCGTGTACTCGCGCTATGAACTGATTAATCGAGTCCGAGGCTATGAGTTCGAGGGGTACGAGCGGACCATCGACTCCCACGTGAAGAACCTGCGGCACAAGATTGAACGCGAGCCGAGTGACCCCGTCATCGTCGAGACGGTCTTAGGCGTTGGCTATCGACTCGGCCTCGCTCGCGATGCCTGAGCGTCGATCGACCAGGCTCAGTTCTCGCCTCGCACTCGCGTTCGTCGCCGTCGCAGTGGCTGCCGTGGCGTTGCTCGCCACCCTGACGCTGCTCGCAACCAACTCACAGGTGTCGAGCTTGGTCGCAACCGAGCAGCGGAGCACCGTGCGCACGGTCGACGCGGCACTGGCCCAGGCCTATCGCGCGAGCGGGAGTTGGGCGTACGCCGACCTGACGTCGGCGTACTCCCTCGCCGCTTCGGGGAACGCGCAGCTCGTGGTGCGAGACGCGGCCGGCCACGTGGTTGCGAGTGAGAGCGGCTCGACCGGGATGATGTCCATCATCATGGGGGTGATGCACGGCGGTACCTATACGGTGCCCCCGCTGGGTCCACCGGTGCGAGTCGCGGTCACCGTGCACGGTTCGACGGTGGGCGAGGCCATCGTCCGATTCCCCGTTGACGGACTGACGTCCGCGCAGCAACGTGTCCGCAGCGCCCTTGAGAGCACCGTCTTCTTGGGTGCGGGACTGGCCTCGCTGCTCGCGCTGGTCGTCGCGTGGTTCGTTTCCAGGCGGATCACGCGTCCCCTGGCTCGCCTCACCGACACCGTTCACTCCATTGAGACGGGGCACCGCGACGCACGAGTCAGTCTGTCGTCGGCACCCGGCGAGGTCGGCGAGCTCGCCGCGTCCTTCGATCGGATGGCTGACGCGTTGCACCGCGAGGACGTCTTACGCCGGCAGCTGTTGGCCGACGTCGCGCACGAACTACGAACCCCGATCACGATCGTGCAAGCGTCCTTGGAGCAGATGGTCGATGGTGCCGAGCCGGTCACCACGGACCGACTGGCGTCGCTCGGTGACGAGGTGCTGCGCCTGGGCCGCCTGGTTCACGACCTCGAGACGTTGGCGGCCGCCGAGGCGGCGGGCCTCAACCTGATCAAGGCACCCGTCAATGTCGCGTCAGTGGCGGCGGACATCGCCGACCTGCTGGGCCCCGCTTTCGCCGCGGCCGACGTGGACTTGCAACTTCGGTTGCACGACGCCACGGTGTTCGGCGACGGTGCGCGTATCGGTCAGATCGTGACCAATCTCTTGACTAACGCGCTCAAGTTCAGCCCGGAGCACTCGCACGTCACCTTGAGCGTGGAGGCGAGTGATGGCTTGGCCCGCTTGGAGGTCGCCGATGAGGGACCCGGGGTCAGCCCCGAAGAGATGCCTCGGCTGTTCGACCGGTTCTGGCGCGGAACGGCTGGGCGTCGTACCAGCGGTAGTGGTATCGGGCTCGCCGTGGTGGCCGGACTGGTGGCGGCGCACGGCGGGCGTATTGACGTGTCGAGTGAGCCGGGCCAGGGCGCCCGTTTCACGGTGCTCATTCCGCTTCGATAACACCACGCAATCTCCACATCATGTCCAGGGGGCGTACACGACGCCCTGGTTGCATGAATGGAGAGGCATCGGCCATCCGGGGTCGCCTCGAAGAGGAGATGAAGATGAACGTGAAACGCAAGTTCGTATCGACCGTCTTGGCCGTCGGAGTTCTCGGTGGCTCGGTCGCCGGGGCCGTCCTCGCGAGCGGCGGTATCGCGATGGCCGCGGGTCGCACCGTACACGGCACGACACAGGTGGCTCGCGACGCGAGTCGCCCCTACTGTTTCGAGTTGTCCGCACTCGTGAACGCGGGCACCATCTCCCAGACGCAGGCGAACGCCGTGCGAGCCGCGATGATCACCTACATGGAGTCAGTGTTACGTAGTGACGGCTCGACCTTCCAGATGCCCATCGGTGGGGCGGGTGGCGTTATGCGCACCGTTCTGAGTTCTCTGGTGAGCAACGGGACCATTACCCAGACCCAGGCCGACGCGATCGTCAACTCGATGTTGCGTCACGGCATGATGGGCGACTTTGGCGCGACGGGCGGGTACGGTTACGGCGGCATGATGGGTGGCGCAGCGTTCTCGAACGGGACCAGTCGCTACGGCGGCGGCATGATGGGTTGGTAGGAATCCGATCCACGCCACGACCGACGTCGGTCGTGGCGTGGATCGCTTCGGCGCGGTCAACGTAGGTCGTGCCGATGCTCGACGGGGTCCGCTCGACCCGTGGCGCGGACCACGTGAGCTCATCTCGCGCGCTGACGGCGCGGTGGGGCCGTACCGGGCGTTCAAGTGCCAACGTTGGGCAAGAAGACTCGGAATCGAGATCCGACGCCGAGCGCGCTGTCAACTTCGACTCGTCCGTTATGCGCGTGAACCAATTCGTTCACGATCGTCAACCCGATGCCGGTACCGCCGGTGGCACGCGATCGAGACCGGTCGGCACGCCAGAATCGAGTGAAGATGAAGGGCAGGTCTTCAGCGGCCATTCCAACGCCGTTGTCACGAACCTCTAGGACGACCTCATCGTTCAGGCGCGAGACGCTCACGTCGATTCGGCCGCGTTCAGCGGTGTAGTTCACGGCGTTGGTCAGGAGATTCACGATGACCTGCTCGAGGCGCGCGGCGTCGCCGCTCACCCACGTAGGTTCGGCGTACACGTTCAACTCGATGTGCCGTTCGTCGATGCGCGGTTGCACCGAGGCCAGCGAGGTGGTGACGATGGTAGCCAGGTCGAGCAGCGACTTGTTTACGATGATGCCGGGCTGCTGCGCGTCGGCGAGTCGCGAGAGGTCGTTGAGCAGTTGCGTCAGTCGCATGACCTCACGGTGCATGGCCGAGAGATTCTGCTCGAGCGGCAAGACACCGTCCTGGGCGGCCTCAACCCGGCTCAATAGTCCGTTCACCGGTGTTCGTAGTTCGTGGGCGAGGTCCGCGACCCCTTCTCGCCGAAGTCGCTCTTCCTGTTGGAGGGTCTCGGCCAACTGATTGAGGGCGTGACCGACGTCGCGCATTTCGGGTTCGGCGCCCTCGATAACCCGAGCATCGAGCTCGCCGTGGCTGAGCCGCTCCGCGACCGCTCGAATCCGCCGCAGCGGTCGCGACAGTGTCTGGGAGAGCAGGAGCGCCGTTGCGAGGGCGGTCAGTGTGGCGATCGCCGCGGCGACGAGATGCAACCCGTTGAGCGAGCCGGCCAAGCGGACGTCGGCCGCACTGAGCAGTTTGCCCGTCGGCGCAGAGACAATCATCGTGGCGATGGCCACGCCGTTGACCACGACCGGCGCGCCGGCAGTCGCGCCAAAGGGCCGCGGGCCAATAGCTAGCACGTGCCCATCGCGGAGTTTCACCATGACTCGTAGGTCGACGAGTTCACCCGCGTGGCCGAGCTCACTTCGTACGTCGGTGGTCCACCCACCGGCGTTTAGGTATGCGTCGGCGGCGATATGTGACAAGTGGACGCTTGACGCGTCGAGTCGGGCACGCGCGGCTTGATTCAGGCGCGGGGTCAGCCCGAGGTTACCGATCAGCGCGGCCAACGCGACGGCGAAGAGTGCTACGGCGACGAGCGCCACGGTGAAACGCGTCCGCAGGCCGAGCGCCACCATCAATCAGAATTCGATCTCGCCAAGCGATAGCCCGTGCCGAAGACGGTCTGGACGAATCGCGGCCGACGAGAGTCAATCTCGATCTTCTTGCGCAGGTTTTTCACGTGCGCGTCAATGGTGCGCTCGTACCCCTCGTAGTCGTAACCCTGGACGCGATTGATCAACTCGAATCGGCTGTAGACCCGGCCGGGGTACTGCGCGAGTGTCACGAGTAGCCGGTATTCGTTTCTAGTGAGGTTCACGAGTGCGCCGTCGACACGCACCTCTCGAGCCGTGGTGTCTATCTGCAATGCCCCGCCGTGGAAGGAGAGCTGATCTACCAGGGGCAGTTCCGTCGCCTGGGTACGACGCAAGATCGCTCGGACTCGAGCGACGAACTCACGAGGGCTGAAGGGCTTGGTCAAATAGTCATCGGCCCCGAGCGCGAGGCCGTTGAGACGCTCCTCTTCGGATGCCTTGGCGGTGAGCATCAGGAGTGGGACGTCGGAGCGTGAGCGGATGTCCCGGGCGACCTGCTCGCCCGACGTGTCGGGGAGCATGAGGTCGAGCACGATCAAGCCCGCGTGCACGCGCCGGGCCATGGCGAGTCCGTCGGCTCCGTTTCCCGCCACGAAGACGGTGTACCCGTCCCGCTCCAAGTACGCGCGCGTGACTTCCTGGACTGCGACGTCATCATCGATGATGACGATTGAATTGGAAGACTGGCTCTGGGACATATACCGCACAGTTTCTTTGCGCCGTGTGAAGTCGATGTGAAGTTTCGCCCAGAAACCACGCGAACAGCTGTGGCCGAAAGTCACAATTGCCTGGAACTCCCTTCGAGCGCGGCGATTCCTGGGCCGTGGACGCCCCAGTGGACGAGCTCGAGCACGTCCACCGTTTCGCGTCCTGGGACTCTTCACGCCCGTGCGGAACTTCACACGGGCTTCATAGGTGATTTCTAACGTCATCGCTATGACCGACGCGGACTACCTGTTGATCACCGCCCACGACTGTCACCTCTGCGCCCACGCGCGAACGGTGCTGGCCAGTATCGCCCTCCCTGTCCGTGAGTATGACGTGACCAGTGACGAGGCCACGGCGTTAGCGGCCCGCGGCGTGCCGCTCACGATGCTCCCCGTGCTTGTGCAGCGTGAACGGGTGCTGGCCTACGGGCGCTTCTCCGAACGACGGCTGCGTCGGGACCTCGGACTATGAGCATCCTGCTTGGCGGTTCCCTCGCGGCGGCTTTTGCGGCGGGAATGGTCGCGTTCTTCGCGCCCTGTTGTGCCGGTGTCATGCTGCCGGCGTATCTGGCCGCCATCGGCGGGGGTCGTCGCCTCCGCGTGGCGCGCCTAAGTGCGATCTACGTGGCGGGTGTCTCGCTCGTGGTGCTGCCGATCACGCTCGGTGCGGCGTTCGTCGCGTCCTACGTGTCGCGCTGGCACCCACAACTCTTCACCCTCGGCGGGCTAATGATGATCGGTGTCGCCGTGGCCCTGTGGCGAAGTTCCATGCTGCCGATGCACGTGCCCCAACCGCGACTGACCGGCTCGCTGTGGTCGGTCTTCGGACTCGGGGTCTTCTCTGGTGCCTCAACGG
>JAKBGV010000034.1 GCA_021837305.1 Actinomycetes bacterium | reverse complement strand
GAGAGGAAGTTGCTCACCAGCCACACAGGATTGACGGGGTGAGTGAAATAGAGGTGGACCGTGTTACCAGTGGCCGACGCACCTCGGAGCTCACCCGGAATCCCGAGTCCGGGTTCATACGGACAGAATCCAGTGGGGTCAGCAACCCACAGATTCAGAAAAAACATCACGGAACGACCAGTGACGTATTGACCATTCGCAAATCGCCACGGTTTGACTGTGAACGTCGCGGAGGTCCGCGACTTGGCGAACACGGGTTCGTTGGCCACCGACAACGACGGCACCTCGGCCGCCGAACCCCCTACGCCGAACCAGTACAGCGGTTGGTAGAGGAGTCGTTGCAAGTAGTTGACGTTGTTCGTCGTGTCGTACGCACAACTCATGAACGGGAATATGTAATTCGGGGTGGCACCGGGCGCCTCGGCGACGGTCATGGACGTTGATGAAGCGGTCGCGCGAGTACTCGCGGCGGCCCCTAACAAGGGCACCGCGGCGGCCAGGAGCAGGGTGGCCACGGCGACCTTGAACTTCGGCATGCACGTATTCTCCCACGCGGTACAAGCTCCGATGGTCGCACACCGTCTCTGAGCACCGTACACTCATCGTCACGCATCGGCACCATACGATGGCCGACGACCGTGACGCGTCACGCAAGCAGGTTCCACGATTGCCGATGTTCGGGCGTAAGCCCCAATCGACCGATCGCCTGACGATGGGACGCCGTGACGTACCCCTTGTTGTGCTCCCAGCCGTAGCCCGGGTAACGCGTCGAGAGCTCGACGAGCAACGCGTCACGATGAACTTTCGCGAGAACACTCGCGGCCGCCACGCTCGCACAGTATCGATCGGCTTTGACCATCGTCACAACCGGCGGCACCTCCACCGACTTGGATGAGACGTCCATGAGATTGGTGCGCGCGACGCTCAACCAGTCGCGCTGACCGTCAAGCAACACGACCGACGGCGTCACGCGCAACTGTGCGAGTGCGCGACGGCCAGCGACACCGAGCGCTGCGGTCAGACCGAGTTGGTCAATTTCATTGGCACTCGCCGACCCAATCGCGTACTCGTGGACCCAACTCTCAATCTCAGGCACCAACGACTGTCGTGCCGGCGCACTCAAGAGTTTGCTGTCGCGCAGTCGTGGGGGGAACTCACTAGCGTCTGGCCCGATGACCACGATGGCACAGTGGCAGGGACCAACCGCACTGCCGGTACCGACCTCGTCGAGTGACCCGATCCAGCGATAGCCGTCGGCAAAGAGTTTCGCTTCCACGTCCAGGGTCGGCACGACGCCCTTCACAGTGTCCCTTCGCTCATTGATCCCCGTCATCCTAGAAGTGTGTGTCGTCGTCTGCCGGGTCACCCGAAGACCACACGGCCAATGGCGCCGTACAGTGGACCAGTGGGACACTTCGGCGACGTCACGAACATCCCGCGCGCCAATGCGCACATCGTCGTGGTCCCGCTCCGATCGTTCGACTCCGCCAAATCCAGACTTCGAGACGCCGGGACGTCAGACGTGACGGGGATCGCTGAACGGCTCGCCCGTGCGGTACTCGAGCACTGTGCTCCCCTTCCGGTCGTCGTGGTCTGTGAGAGCGATGACATCGAACGATTCGCGCTGGCCAACGGGGCCGCCGTCCTTCGTTCGCCGCGCGCGGGTCTCAACAACGCGGTGTCTCACGCGTACGGCGAGCTGACGACGTTCTGTGAACGGGTTTCCATCGTCCACGGTGACCTCCGCTTCCCCGAGGGGCTGGGGGGATTCGAACCCCAGGGCACCATCACGATCGTCGCCGATCGACACGGAACCGGAACGAACATCCTCTCGCTTCCCACCGGTCTGTCATTCCGATTCCACTACGGTGAGGCGTCGGCGATCCACCACCGACACGAGGCCGAGCGGCTCGGCGTCGACGTCACGACGCTCACTACGAGCCCGTGGCGCTTCGACGTCGACGTACCCGAAGATCTGTCGGTACCCAAGACGAATGGGGGGCCATCGGCCCCCCATTCGCTTGGTACCACGTTGTGATTCAGACGGCTACTTCTTAGCGGCGGCCTTCTTGGCCGGAGCCTTCTTAGCGGCGGCCTTCTTGGCCGGAGCCTTCTTGGCTACGGCCTTCTTCGCCGGTGCCTTCTTGGCTACGGCCTTCTTCGCCGGTGCCTTCTTCGCCGGTGCCTTCTTGGCTACGGCCTTCTTCGCCGGTGCCTTCTTGGCCACCTTCTTGGCGGCGGCCTTCTTGGCCGGAGCCTTCTTGGCTACGGCCTTCTTGGCCGGAGCCTTCTTGGCTACGGCCTTCTTGGCCGGAGCCTTCTTGGCCGGAGCCTTCTTGGCGGCTGTTGCCACTTTCCCTCCTTGGGACTCAACGTTGAATCAATCTGGGGCCTTCATCGACGCTTACGTCGACTTGCATTTTGCAATAAGGAACCGCGTTGATGAGCGTGAACTCGTCCGATTAACTTCCAACTTCCCAGTTGTAGGATGACCGATCGCAGTGCACGGTTCTCCTGCAGAAAGACGATGTTTGCGATCGTCATCATCGACGATGCGTATTCCGTCAAACTCTTCCGTAGAAGAACAACTAAAAGTTCACTCGGTTCATCAACCAATGTCAAGCATTTCGAGGTCATTCGCGACAATTGTTTTTCGTGACCTCGAACGCCACCATCTATCTCGGTCGCACTGGTCGCGGTGACGCGACGAGTGGCGATGAACGCTCGACGTTAGTAATCGGTCCGAGTCGAAGCGGCAAGACATCGTCGATCATCATTCCGAACCTCTTGCTCTCGACACGATCCGTCGTCGTGACCTCGACCAAGCCCGACGTCGTGAACGCGATGGCGGGACGACGAACTGATGGGGCGACGCTGCTCTTCGATCCGTCGGGCACCGTGCCGACACCTCGGGGCGTAACGCGCATCGGGTACTCACCGGTGAATCAGTCACACGAGTGGGACGGTGCGTTGTTGGCGACACGCTCACTCGTGGACGTCGCTCGGCGTTCGCACGTGGAGCGCAGCGACGACCACTGGACCGAACGTGCATCAGCCCTGGTCGCTCCGCTTATCCATGCCACCGCTCTCCGTGGTGAGTCACTCGGCCACCTCGCGACCGTCATCGACCAACGCCACGGCGATGACGCTCTTTCCACGTTGCGTACTCGCTACGGCGACCACCATCCCTCCGTTGCTTTACTGCAGGGGATCATGGAGACCGACGAGCGAGAACGTTCGGGGATCTGGTCCACCGCGTCCGGGCTCTTCGCCGGACTGCGTACCGACGCGGCCCGCGCCGCATCACGTGGTGCGCCTCTCGACGTTGATGAGTTCCTTAACGGACCTCATCAACTACACATCGTCGCACCAAGTCGATACCAAGCGGTGTCCACACCGCTCATCGTTGGTCTAATCGAGGAGGTCGTCCACGCGACGTACGATCGCCACGTTGCAGGCGCGAACTTGCTCTTAGCACTCGACGAGTTGGCGAACGTCGCGCCACTGCCGCGACTCGCGAGCATCGTCTCCGAAGGCGGCGGCCAAGGTGTCTTGACGCTCGCGTGCCTTCAAGATCTCAGCCAGGCTCGCGCTCGTTGGGGCGCGATTGCAGACGGTTTCCTCTCACTCTTCCCTACTACGGTCGTTTTGCCCGGTATCGCTGACCGTCAGACGCTCGAACTCCTGCAGCGGATGGCGGGTCGAACCCTCGTTCCAACGACGTCGATCCATCGAGGACGCGGGCACCGCGCGACCTACGCCACGAGTTGGGTGGAACGCGACCGCGCGACCATCGGTGACCTGGCGACCGGCCGGCCCGGTTGGGCACTCGGCATTGATAGCGACAATTCCATGCGCTGGATCGCCCTCACCCCGGCTCACCGATCGGAGCGATTTCGAGACTCCCGAAGCAGGGACACGCCGACGCGCTCGAGGTAGCGGCCGTCGTCGATCCCGCTCGACCGCTCGTACGAGCGATCGCGGGCGACCTCCGGAGTCAGCCGACGCGCCTCGGTGAGCGACACGGGTCGCTCGTCGAGCCCACGCGCCGTTCGCAGATGCGGGTGCAGTTCGTCAATCGTGGCACCCACCACTGACGCCTCGGCTCCGAAGGTCGACGCATCGGCGAACGCTCGCACGAGGTCTCGACGCGCGATACGGGTCGCCCCCTCGAAGGTCGCAGCAAACTGGTGTGGGTCAAAGAATCGTCGGGGCGGCTCACGAATCACCCCGTAAGGCTCGAAGCGACGCTGGTCCCGGGACCATCGTGCCACCACTTCCTCGCGGGTCCACGATGGTTTCTCACCGCGCTCGTCGGCGTGTCCACCCCAGATCGCGCGATACCCCTCGTCGAGGTCGCTGACACCCTCGACGCCCGCGAAGCTGCGCCACGCCGTGCGTGCCGTGTGTTGATTGACCCCGAAACGCAGGGTCGCCCGGTATAACGCGTCGGCCGCGGGCAAATGCGCGAACAACGATCGCGAGTCGGCCACCGTGGACTCGTGGTCGGGTCGAGCACCGACCAGCACGTGATCGTGCAGATGCGGCTCGCCGGACCGGTTGATCCCGTGGGTGAAACCCACCACCCGGCTCCAGTTCGCTCGACGCAGGTACTCGCCGCCCTCCACGCGTTGGCGCACGACCAGGGCCCGATCCTCCAGGTAGTCAATCGCGGCGAGCACACCGGCACGGTGGGCGGCCACCACACCGGACGCGGCCTGCGCGTCCAGAGCGATGAGAATCGACAGCGGCCGCGGCGCGGCCACGACGACGTCGTAACCGACGACGGTGGCGCGAGCCGTCGTCTGGAGTACCGCGGCGACGTCGTCACTCGAATGAGCGTCACCGGTGCCGCGAAGCCACCAACCCGGTGCTCCGCGGCGCGCATCGGCCAATTCGTCGGCGCGATCGCCCGTCAGATATTCGACGTCACTCGACCGCCGAACGAATACGTGGATCACCGTAGACCTCCACGGCCCAACGGTCGCTGCTACAGGGCGCTTCGGATCCGGCGCGCCAATTCTCGGCCGGCGTCGGCGAACTCGGGCGTCGCGACGACCGCGCCCGGCCCCGCCTGGACCATCAGGTGGTCGAGGAACGACCGGTCCGCCACGCGAAAGCGCACCGCGTGGCGCCCATCGTCGAGGGCACGCCACTGCGCGTTCGGGAGGGGCTCGAAGATCCATCGTTGCGGCGCCTCCACCACGACCACGACGTCGCTACCGGACTCACCCACTGCCGTGAGCCAGTTCGAGACCGGATCAGCGGGACGCGACTCGTCGGCCGGTGACTTGGCGACGACGTTGCTGATCCGGTCTACGCGAAACGTCCGCCACGCGTCGCGTGTCAGGCAGTACGCCCGAACGTACGAGTGACCGTTAAGCACCCTGATCTCGCGCGGCTCGATAGTCCGTTCCTGGGACTCCTCGGCCGTCCCCGGGGTGTAGTGGATCTTGATGCGTTCACGGCTCTCGACGGCCAAACGCACGGCGTCGAGCATGGACTCTGGCGCGGTGGTCTCGATCTGCACCTGTGAGCCAATCGCGGCTTCGATCTTGTCGATCGCAGTTCGCAATTCGGGGACGTCGTAGATCCGAGAGGCCTCTCGAAGCGCGATGTTGAGCTCGAAGAGTTCCCGCCAGGTCAACGTCGCCAGGTCGGTCGCGTCGACGTCGCCGCCGCCGTACTCGGCCCGATAGAGCGAATCATCCTCGGTCTCACGCTCCCAGTCGTCACACTCCTTGATCACGTGCGCCGGGAACCCGTAGCGACCGTGCAAGGGCTCGAACGAGACCAGACGGTCCATCACGTGGCGAACGACGTCCGCTGACAGGTCGAACCGGCGGGCCAACTCGCCTATACGTAGTCCGTCGCGGCTGAGGTGGACAGCGTGCAACAGTTGCAGGGCCTGGCCGAGCGCGTCGGTGGTCGTAACGGGATCGAACCGCACCGCACTCATGTCCGGCACGACTCCCCGGTTGACCCCGCGCAACCATGAGGTCAACTCACTCTTCAAGAGCTTGGGACTCATGAGACGAACCCTCGCCCCGGCGTTCACGACGAATCGGAGCGCCTCGCGCAGATTGTCGAATGAGAGCCCCACCTCCAGCGTCCCGTCCTTCTTCGCCGCCGCGACCGCATTGGGGTATTCGCGCTTCAGCAGCGTCGCGTAGTTCGCCGAGGTCACTACCACCACATCCACGGGTTTGGGCGTACGGGCGAACTCCGGGCGCCACACGGTCGCGAGCTCGCGCATCGTCTCGTCGACCTCGAACGTCTCGGCGCGCACCACCGGCATGGACGTGATGCGGGTCATTCGGTAACCCTTCACCTCATTCGTGCCGTGAACCCGAGCCACCACGTAAGTTGCGCCGTCGATCACTCGAATCGCCAGCGGATCGACCAGACGGAGCTTGTTCGCTGAGGACTGATAGTCGAAGGCGAGGACTCGCCGAAGTCGCAGCGCGCGCAGGACCGGGTTGAAGTAGTGAGAGAACTCGAGTCCGCCGTCGGGAGCCGGCCCCTCGTCGAAGAGGCTGAACGCCCCGGATCGACCGAAGCCGCACAGTCGCAGGGCGAGACGCACGATGCGCTGCTCGGCCTCGGTGAATGCGAGTGGCTCGGCGTACACCGCGTCAGGTTCTATCCAGTAGCCGACGGCGCCGTCGTCCTGGACGACCGTCTCAATCTGCATGCCCAGTTCACGGATCTTCGCCTTGTCACGTTCGAATTTCTGTCGGATCGCTGAGTCACCGCCCTGATAGGCGCGTACCTTGCGCGGGCCACTCGCCTTCACGGGGTACTCATCGATCAGCAGTTCCGACACGATCGTCTCTTGGGTGAGCGGTCGCTGCCGGGTGGCGCTTTGCAACAGCAAGGTAAGCGCCACCAGCCGCTCGCGGCTCTCTTCCAGGGCGTCGCGAATCACCGATGCCCCCGTCACGGTGACGGCGGCTCGTCGTCGCGGCGCCACACGCCTGAACGGCCGCCCGATTTCTCCCACAACGCCACCGCCTCGATGGTCATCGTCCGATCGATCGATTTGCACATGTCATAGACGGTCAACGCCGCCATCGTCACCGCGGTGAGCGCCTCCATCTCGACGCCGGTCCGGTCGATCGTGTCGACGCTGGCTTCGACGTCGATGTGGGCATCGGCGATGGTGAAATTGATGAAGACATTGCCCACCAGCACCGGATGGGACATGGGCAGCAGGGACGCGGCCTGCTTGGCGGCCTGGATGCCCGCGACCCGGGCCGTGGCCAGCACGTCGCCCTTGTTCACGGCGTTCGAGGCCACCGCCGAGGTTGTCGACGCCAGCATGTTGATGCGGCATCGCGCGAGCGCGCGCCTCGCCATGACCTCGGTGGGTCCGATTTCACGCGGAAAGGTCCCGTCGTGCGGCGTTCGTCGGAGCTGGTGGAAGTCGTCCACGGCGCAATGCTACTGAGCCCTGACGGGGAGTCGCGACGTGGCCGGTACACTGGCTCGGTTATCTCGTCTGCGGGAGTACCGACGTATGCCAACCTACGAATACGAGTGTCAAACGTGTCACGAGCGGGTCGAAGCCGTCCAGCACTTCTCCGATCCTGCCCTGACCACGTGTGAACTGTGCGGTGGAGAACTGCGCAAGGTTTTCTCGGCCGTCGGCATCGTCTTCAAGGGGAGCGGTTTCTACAAGACCGACAGCCGGTCGAGCACCTCAAATCCCGCACCCGCGGCCAGCTCCGATTAACGACCCCCGACCGACACACCGGTAACGGCAATCGTCTGACCGGCGGCACTTCCCGGGAGCCACTCCACGTCTGAACCCACCGCGACCACGTCGAGCAGTATTCGCTGCAGCGTCGATGCCACTGTCGCCTCACGAAGCGGTTCGGCGAGTTGGCCACCTCGGATCATGAATCCGGTGAACCCGACGGAGAAGTCCCCCGAAATCGGGTTCACCCCCGAATGCACGCCACTCAGGGCATCGACGTAGACCCCGTCACCCACCAGTTGCACGATCTCATCGGCACCCTGGGCACCGGCGACGAAGCTCAGCGCTCGGCAACCGGCCGACGGTGGGCCCGCGAGCCCACCGCGCACCGCGCTCCCCGTCGAGGACACTCCGGCCCGCCGTGCGGCGACGGTGTCGTAGACGAAGCCGGAAAGGCGACCATGGTCGATGAGGATATTGCGCCGGCAGGCCAGCCCCTCACCGTCGTAGCGACTTGCCGCGAACTGTCTTGGGTCGGTCGGATCGTCGATGACGCTGACCGCTCGCGACGCGACGTCGGTGTCGACTCGGCCGGCAAAGATCGAGCGACCCCGCACGACTGCGTCACCACTCAACGCCGATCCGATGATGGCGAGCAGGGTGGCCGCGCTCCGTGGGCTGAAGACCGCCGTCGTTCGCATCGACGTCGGCTTGACGGCTCCGAGCAGTCGCGTGGCTCGACTGATCGCGTCGGTCGCCACCCGCTGCGCCTCCAGCATCGCGGGACCTCGACCGGCCTGGAACCCCCAGCCGGTCTGATCCCCCGACGCGTCCGCCGCGATCGCCTCCACCGAGAGGAACGAGCCGGTGCGCTGCGACCGCGCGTGGACCCCGTAGGTGGACGCGACCACGGTCTGGAGGTCGAAGTCCGAGTAGTCCGCCGATTCGACCTGTCTGATCCGGTCGGCGCCGCGCACGATGCGTTCGGTCTCGACCACGAGCGCCACCTTGTCGTCGAGGGACATGGAGTGAACTGACGGATCGATCAGTTCGAGGGGCGCGGCGGCGACTCCGTCGGGCCGAGCGAACGCGAGGAACTCGTCCTCTGACGCGAAGCGTGCGTTGTCACGCGCCTCACTGAGCGCCCGATCGATCGCGCGCTCGTCCAACGAGCCGGTCCACGCAACGCCGACTCTGGCGCCGGCACCACTCTCGCGAAGGATCCGGATCCCGACGCCGCCGGACTCGGCCCGCGCGAGGTTCTCGACGCGCCCGTCGAACACCTTGATCTCGACTTCGGTCCCCGTCGAGGCGTAGACCTCCATGGCCTCGCCGTCGCCGGCGCGACCGAGTACCCCCTCGGCGAGCTCGGACAAATCGTTCACGAGGCCGTGCCCCCGACGGTGACCGCGCTCAAGCGCAGCGTGGGCTGCCCGGTCCCCACCGGCACCTGCTGACCGTCCTTACCACAGGTGCCCGGTCCGCCCATCGCGAAGTCTCTCGCGACGGCGTCCACTCGTTGCAGGATCGCCGGTCCGTTCCCGATCAGGTTGCAGTCCCGCACCGGCGTCGTGATCCGTCCATCTTCGATCAAGAAGGCCGACGTCATGCCGAAGACGAAGTCGCCGGTGGCGGTGTTTACCTGTCCACCGCCGAGCTGGGCCACGTAGATGCCATAGGGCGTCTGGGCCACGATCTCGTCGGCGTCGGAATCCCCAGCGAGCAAGAACGTGTTCGTCATCCGCACCATTGGGAGATACTGATAACCCTGGCGACGCCCGTTGCCAGATCGACCGCGACCGACCGATCGGGCCCGTAGGTAGTCCCACATGTAGTCGGTGAGAACGCCGTTCTCGATGAGCGTCGTGCGAGTACCACGATGTCCCTCGTCGTCGACCGCGACGTACCCCCACTCGCCCGCGACGGTCCCGTCGTCCACCAAGGTCACCAACGGACTGGCGACGCGCTCACCGCGTCGCCCGGCGTATACCGACGCGTCCTTCGCGATCGCGTCGGCCTCCAGACCGTGACCGCACGCCTCGTGGAAGAGGATGCCACCCGAGCCGCCGGCGAGTACCACGGGCAGGTCGCCCGAGGGCGCCGGGCGAGCGGCCAACTTGGTAATCGCCTGGCGAGCGGCGGCTCGGGCCGCGTCCTCGACCAGGTCGTCGGTGATCTCTTCGTAGCCGGCCGTCGTACCGAATGGCCGATATCCCGTCTGCATGCCGCCGTCGCCTTCGGCGACACAGGCGACGGTGAATCTCGTACGGACCTGCTCGTCGGTGGCGACGAGGCCGTCAGAATTGGCGATGAGGAGTCGGCGCGTCGAGCCACCGCTGCTGACCTGCACCTGGGTCAGCGCACCACCCTCGCTTCGGGCCACGTCGTCGGCCCGGCGTAGCTGGTCGACGGTGCGGGCCTTGTCGACGCCCACCGGCGAGAGGTCATAGTCAGTGCGGTATCGCTGTGGCGCACCGAACGCGACGCGCCTGACGCCGTCGCCGTCGCGCGCGGCGGCCGCGGCGGCCTCGGCGGCGGCCAGCAACCCGGCCTCGCTGAGGTCGGCCGTGTGGGCGAAGCCAGTCGTGGCTCCGGCGATGACGCGGATGCCCGCACCACGCTCGTGGCCCGAGGCCAGGGTCTCGACGCGACGTTGGTCCAAAACGGCGGTGCGCGACGTGCGGTCCTCGACGAAGAGTTCGGCGAAGTCGCCTCCTCGACGCTGCGCCGCGTGCAGCACCCGTTCCATGACGTCGACAGCGACCAGGTCATCACTCACCGCGCCAGCGTATCGGGCCCGCCGCACGGCCCTCGAGACGTACCGGCCGGTAGGCTGACTGGGTGATTCTTCCGTCGATCGAGAGCCCAGCCGATCTGAAGGGTCTCTCCTACGACGATTTGTACGAGTTGAGCGGTGAGATCCGAAACTTCATCATTGAAACGGTGACCACCACGGGCGGACACCTGGGTTCGAACCTCGGTGTGGTGGAGTTGACGATCGCTCTGCACCGGGTCTTCGACTCGCCCAACGACATCCTGCTCTGGGACACGGGCCACCAGGCCTACGTACACAAATTGCTCACGGGCCGCCGTTACGGATTCAAGCATCTGCGCCAGCGCGGTGGACTCTCGGGGTATCCCAACCGATCCGAGAGCCCGCACGACTGGATTGAGTCATCCCACGCGTCCACGGCTCTGTCCTACGCGCACGGGCTGTCGGTGGCCATGGAACAACGGAAGGAGCTCGTGGGCCACGGCGGCACCCGCCACGTCGTGGCCGTCGTCGGTGACGGCTCACTGACCGGTGGGATGGCCTACGAGGCGCTCAACAACCTGGGCCACTCGAATCAGCGAGTCGTCATCATCTTCAACGACAACGGTCGCAGTTACGCCCCGACGATCTCCAAGTTGTCCGAATCCCTGACCAGCCTGCGCCTCAACCGGACCTATCTGACGATGCGTGACCGCTTGCGCCGGCTCGTGCCCCACCTGCCGTGGTTCGGCAAGGCCGCCTACCGAGGCATTGACGGTTTCACGTCGGTCGTGCGCGAGATTGTGACCCCCCACACGTTCTTCGAGAACCTCGGCGTGCGTTACGTCGGCCCCGTCGACGGACACAACCTCGAAGCACTGGAGGCGACTATTCGCAGCGCCGCCACCTGGGACGGACCGATCCTCGTGCACGTGATGACCCAGAAGGGCCGGGGTTACGAGCCAGCAGTCACTGACGACCTTCGGATGCACGACTTCAAATTGCCGCCCCGGTTGAACGACGAGGAAGTGCCGCCGCAGTCCTTCACCGAGGCCTTCAGCAACGCCCTGGTGACCCTCGCGGGTGTCGACGACCGCATCGTCGCCATCACCGCCGCCATGGCCGGTCCGACCGGCCTCATGCAGTTCCAAGAACGATTCCCACAGCGGTTCTTCGACGTCGGGATTGCCGAGCAGCACGCGGTGACCGCGGCGGCCGGCATGGCGATGGGCGGGCTCAAGCCCGTGGTGGCGGTGTACTCGACCTTCTTCAGCCGAGCCTTCGACCAGGCGCACCTCGACGTCGGCCTGTTGAACCTGCCCGTCGTGTTCGTCTTCGACCGCGCTGGGATCACCGGCGACGATGGCCCCAGTCATCACGGGTTGCTCGACATCGCCCTCTGCTTAGCCATTCCCAACGTGACGATCTTCGCGCCCTCGAGCGCTGAGGAGGTCCCCGGCATGCTCGCGACCGCCCTCTCGATGAAGACGCCCACCGCTGTGCGATTCCCTAAGACCTTGCCGCGACCCTTCGACGGCGCAATCGGCGAGGGGCTCAACGCGCGCGAGGTCCTGCGAGGTGACGGCTCGCTCTGCGTGCTCGCCGTCGGCAAGATGGCCCCGAACGCGTGGGCGGCGATCCGGTCCATGGGTGCGAACAGCGGCCGCGTGACCCTCTATGACGTACGCGTCCTGCCACCGGACCGCTCGATGATCGACGACGCACTCGCCCACCGGCGCATCATCACCGTGGAGGACGGGACCCGCCACGGTGGTGCCGGCACCTTGATGGTCTCGGCGATCCGTGACCGGGCACAGGAGCTCGCGATGGCTTTCCCCACCACGAGGATCCTCGGGGTGCCTCGCGCGTTCCTCGAGCACCACCGCCCCGACCTACTACTCGAGGAGCTCGGGCTCGACCCGACGGGACTCGCGGGCGCCTTCACGCGGATGCTCGAGGACCAACCTGAGTTCCCCCGACGGCTACCCGAAGCGCCACACTCGACCTACCTGTAACCGTCACGCCGGTGCCCCGGTACTCTGAGAACCATGTCGTATCTCGTGAACCGTACCGATGCCGAATGGCGAGCTCTGCTAGACCCTGAGCGCTTCGCCGTGCTGCGCGAAGCCGCGACCGAGCCACCATTCACCGGGTCGCTGCTCGACGTCGATGACGCCGGCGTCTTCACCTGCGGGGGCTGTGGCCAGCGGCTTTTCACCTCGGACCAGAAGTTCGACTCGCACTGCGGATGGCCGAGTTTCGACGCGTGCGAACCGGGCACCATCGTGGAGCGCCCCGACCATTCGCTCGGACGCGTGCGCACCGAGATCCTTTGCGCCCAGTGCGGCGGGCACCTCGGCCACGTCTTTGATGACGGACCGACCGCGACAGGCCTGCGTTACTGCGTCAACTCACTCGCCATCGATTTCGACCCCGCCGAGTGACCGCCTAGACGTCCAAGAACCGTCGGATCGCGATCGCCGAGCCGACCGAACCGATTACCACGCCCACGACGAGCACCACGAGGTTCGTACCCAAGAGCGCGGTCGTGTCGAGCTGGAACTCGTTGTGCAACGGGTACCAGGTATGCAGCGCCGTCACTGCGAGCACGGCGACCAGTGAGCCGAGCAACCCCTGGATGAAACCCTCAGTGATGTAGGGGATGCGGATGAACCAGTTCGTGGCACCGACGAGCTTCATCACCGAGACTTCACGGCGCCGGGCGAAGATCGCCATACGGATCGTGTTGAGGATCAGCACCGTCGCCGAGAGCAGCAGGACTCCAGCGAGTGCCAGGAACACGATCTGCATGATCCGGATGGCACTGTTCATCTGGCGGATCTGCTGCTCAGGCGCCGTGACGTTGTACACGCCCGGCTCGTTCTTGAAGGTCGACATCACCACGAATGCGTTTGACGGCACGGTCGGCACACATCGGAACGACGAGGGCACGTCCGAGACCGAGAGCACCGACCATTCGGACTGGGGCAGGATTCGCTTGGCCTCCTGATAGTCCTGCGCCTGAGAGTTAAAGACGCAGTCCTTCACGATCGGCAGGGTCGCGAGCTGATTCTTCACGTTGGTGATCTCACTGGCCGAGGCGTTCGGCTGCATCCACACCGTGACTCGCGTACCCTGCTGCCACTGGGCGGAGGCCTGCGCGGCGCTCTGCTTGAGCAGCAACGCCGCACCCACCAGGGACAACGACACCGCGACCGTCAACACTGCGGCGATGGTCATCATCCGGTTGCGCCACAGATTGGCCAGTGTCTCTTTCACGGCGTAGCGGAGGTAGACGCGCATCAGCGGATCTCCATCGGCTCGTCGATCCCGTAGACGCCACGGACCTGGTCGCGGACCATCTCACCGTGGTCGAGCGCGATGACACGTCGGCGCATCCGGTCGACCAGCGCCTTATCGTGGGTCGCCATCACCACTGTTGTGCCGGTCCGGTTGATTCGTTCGAGCAGCGCCATGATGGATTCAGAGTTCGTGGGGTCGAGGTTGCCCGTCGGCTCGTCGGCGAGCAGGATCAACGGACGGTTGACGAAGGCTCGCGCCACCGCCACGCGCTGCTGCTCGCCGCCCGAGAGTTCGTTCGGGAGGTTCTTGGCCTTGTCGGAGAGGCCCACGAGCTCGAGGATCTGGGGCACTTGGGACTCGATGGTCGAGCGCGGCCGCCCAATCACCTCGAGGGCGAAGGCGACGTTCTCGAAGACCGACTTGTTCGGCAGGAGTCGGAAGTCCTGAAAGACGCAACCGATATTGCGCCGCAAGTACGGCACACGCCACTTGGACAGTTCGCTGATGTCACGACCCGCCTCGAGGATGCGCCCGCGGTCGGGCAACTCCTCGCGCAACAACAGACGAAGGAACGTCGTCTTGCCAGAAC